>JAESQP010000037.1 GCA_016765075.1 Gammaproteobacteria bacterium | reverse complement strand
AGATAACAGTTGCCAGCGTCCAGGATATTGCTCTGCCAAGGAAAAGTAGCACTTTGCCAGTGTAAAGATCGTGGTTTGTGGATCCACTTCATTTTTACCGCAAACTGCATATCTGAATGAAGGCGTTTTAATAATTCGGCATTCACCTGTAATAGCAAATCATCGAAATTACGAAATACAAGGTATAAGGTACCGACCGTATAACCCATATCCTGAGTAACAGAGCGGGCTGTCACGCTGACAAACGCATCATGATCGACAAGATTTAGCACAGCCTGTATCGCTAGATCTCGTAGCTGTTCTCGGCTGTGATCATTACGTCTCGCCATGAATGTTGCCTATTATCATGAATATTACACTCAATTAAACGGTGTTTATTTTATTGAACGTTGTTGTGTTGTCAAGTACTGAAACCTATCAATCCAATTCAGCGTGTTCATTATCTTAAATAAATCAGTTGAATCGTAGCGAGGGCGTCTAAAGTGATGAAGATAAAGTATTTTTTGCTAATTTTAGACGATCGCGTAGTTACTCTACGGGTGAGTCTACAATTAGCAAAAATACGTTAGGTTTAGTGCATTAGGCGTCCACAGTAGATTTAACTGATTTATTTAGGTTTAACCTAAGCGCATACCAGGCATCATACGTTTGAGCATTTTTGACATGCCACCTTTTTTAAATTGCTTCATCATTCTTTGCATCTGAGTGAATTGTTTGAGCAAACGATTAACATCTTGCACCTGCGTACCCGAACCCAGTGCAATGCGGCGGCGTCTTGAGCCTTTAATGACTGCTGGCAGTCGTCGCTCATGCGGCGTCATGGAATTGATCATCGCTTGCATTTTTAGAAACTCTTTATCGTTTACCTGCTCTTTCATTTGTGGCGAAACATTACCCATTCCCGGCAGTTTATCCATCAGGCTAGCAACGCCCCCCATGCTCTGCATTTGCTTTAATTGATCGCGAAAATCTTCAAGATCAAATCGCTTGCCTTTTTTCAGCTTGTTGGCTAATTTTTGCGCTTTATCGTGATCAACGTTGCGCTGCGCTTCTTCTACCAGACTTAGCACATCACCCATGCCAAGAATACGCGATGCCATGCGTTCAGGGTGGAACGGCTGCAAGGCAGCAATTTTTTCGCCCATACCAAGAAACTTAATCGGTTTGCCAACGATCTGGCGCACAGATAAAGCGGCACCACCGCGTGCATCACCATCCATTTTTGTTAAGATAACACCCGTTAGTGGCAGCGCATCGGCAAAGGCTTTGGCAGTATTGGCCGCATCTTGACCGGTCATGCTATCGACAACGAACAAGGTTTCAATCGGCTCAAGTGTGGCATGCAGCGCCTTGATTTCAGCCATCATGGCTTCATCGATATGCAAACGACCAGCAGTATCAACAATCACCACATCAATCGCCTGACGCCGTGCATGCGCAATAGCAGCGGCGGCAATATCAACGGGCTTTTGATCAACCGTACTAGCAAAAAATGCTACATCAGTTTCTTTGGCAAGTATCTCCAATTGTTGTATGGCTGCGGGACGATAAACGTCACAACTCACCATCATCACTGATTTTTTATCTTGTTTAAGATGTAACGCCAACTTGGCAGCGCTAGTAGTTTTCCCTGCGCCTTGCAAACCTGCCATTAAAATCACTGCCGGTGGCTGTGTGTTCAGCGATAACGGCACATTGGCCTCACCCATTAGGTGAACCAATTCATCATTGACGATTTTGACAAAGGCTTGGCCCGGTGTCAGGCTTTTAAGTACCGCCTCGCCCTGCGCTGCATCACGTACTCTATCAATAAACCCTTTAACGACCGGCAAGGCAACATCGGCTTCCAAGAGGGCCATGCGCACTTCGCGCAATGTATCTTTAATGTTGCTGTCGCTAAGACGACCTTGACCGCGAACATTCCGAATGGTGCGCCCTAGTCGCTCGGTTAATACTTCAAGCATAAGCAATCACTTTTGATAGAATGCAGACACTGTCTGCCAAAAAAATAATAAAAGAAATTCGTGATTAAGGAACCTCATTAATATGAAGTGTCCTTGGGTGATTATAGCGCGATGGTTTCGCCACCGCAGAGAAAATGTAGTTCATAACCGCCAATGTGTTGTCGACACTCTGCGGCTATTCTCTCTTCTGCTCCAGGCTTATTATGCGTGATGTACACTTTGGGGTGATGGTGAAGTTTTTTTAGGTCTTTTGCTAAAACCTGTGGTGTATAGTGCTTTGCCAGCTTACCAAGCTGCGCATCTTTGTCTTCAAATGCAGCTTCAATAATAATGAAATCCAGGCGCTGCCGATCATTGAGTGCACGCCACAAGCAGTCGTTGACGCTAGTATCGCCACTGAAGGCAAAAGCGCCGCTATCAGACTCGACGTAATAACCCACAGCCGGTACTGTATGTTGTACTGGCAACATACTAATACGGCGGCCATTTAACTCAATCACCTCACCGATCGTCATTTCTTGATAGCGAAATACAGGCTTGTCTACGGTTGGCAAAACCGAAAAATCAGGCCATATCACATTATTAAAAATATGTACGCGCAATGCAGCTAATGTTTCAGCCTGGCCATAAATAATAATTGGCGTGGTGATAGCATCAAAAATACTGTCAAGTAACAGCGGGATAAACGCGATGTGATCAAGATGTGAATGGGTAATGAAAATATGGTGAATCTCAGCCATTTCGACAAGCGAAAGATTACCAACACCACTGCCAGCATCAATCAGTATGTCCTGATCCAATGCCAACGATGTTGTTCGCCGAGCATCCCCAATACCTCCGCTGCAACCTAATACCCGCAGCTTCATACGTCCCTCATAGCTTGATCCACTGTTGTCAGTGCTAGCGGCAAAAAATAGCCTGACTTGCAAAAATTTATCCAAAATTGAGCATTCTTTAACAAATATGCCAATAAATTCCGTTTCTCTCTATTAATTACACAATAACGCGTAATAGCGCTACTCAACTCAACCATCTCTCGCTAGAATAGAACCCCTATGGACTGTAAGGGAAGCTCTGAACAAGTCATGATTGTTTTACGCTGGCTAAAATCGCCCCAATGGGCGTCGAAGATCGCAACAATAGAACCACTATTGCCGCTCACTTCGACACCCATTGCAACGATTTTATCTCAGCCTAAATTCAACCAGACTTATTCAGAGCCTCCCGAACTTTCGTTCGACCTTCATCTATGAACGCCTATCTTACGGTTATCAGTATCGTTGCAATCGTACTCTACCTGGCATCAGGTGGGCTCTTGGGCGCACGCTTGGTAAAAGGCGCTGCTATTACCGCTGCCAAACCCGCCGCCAAATACAAGGCCTCGCTACTGGGTCTTGGCTTAATAGCTGTGCTGTTGCACGGTATTGTGCTGTATCACTTACTTGTTACTGATGCTGGCCTTAACCTTGGCTTTTTTAATGCCATTTCATTGCTATTGTGGTTTATCGCGTTACTGTTACTCCTCGCCTCCATCAAAAGCCCTGTCGAAAATATCGGTATCGTCTTATTACCGCTGGCAGCACTTGCGTTAGCTTTGGAAATATTTCTGCCCTCTGACCATGTCATCAGCAGTGATATGGCGTTGGGACTCGGTATCCATATACTCACCTCATTACTGGCTTATGCAGTCTTAAGCTTGGCCTCAGTGCAAGCGATTTTAGTCGCTATACAGCATAAACATCTGCACAACCGTCACCCCGGCGGTTTTGTCCGCGCTCTACCACCACTGGAGACCATGGAATCTCTCTTATTTCAAATGATTACTGTGGGCATTGCTTTTCTCAGCGTCTCCTTATTCAGTGGCTTTGTCAGTCTGGACGATATGTTTGCCCAAGACAAAGTGCATAAAACTGTATTCGCCATTATTGCCTGGTTGGTTTTCGCTATTTTGCTGTGGGGGCGTTGGCAATATGGTTGGCGTGGCCGTATCGCTATTCGCTGGACCTTAGTCGGCTTTGTCGCACTACTGCTTGCCTATATTGGCAGCAAATTAGTACAAGAACTTGTGCTCGGCCGCTAGCAAACCACTGAATAAGTCTATGCTATCCCCTATACCGTCCCTGGCCGCTACACTCTCACCACCGTAGCATTGCGCCAACATATGAAACTAAGGAGCCTCTGATTAATTCATGGAACACGATCTTGCACCTAAAATTTTCCAGCTCTTCGTTGCTAATCTTGCCACCCCAAGAGTACTTCCTCAGGGATGCGTTAGCATTCCTGAGGAAGTACTCTTGGGGTGCGATTCGCGTCTCGGCCTGAAAAATTTCAGTCACAATCTCGCTGTCCCAGAATTAATCAAAGGCTCCCTAGTAATAACCGAAAACCCTGCACATGAATGAGCTATCGATCGATACATTGTCCATCATTCTTGTCGTACTTATTATCCTCTCTGCCTGCTTTTCCGGGTCTGAGACTGCAATGATGAGCCTTAACCGTTATCGCCTACGCCATTTGAGCAACGCAAAAATAAAAGGCGCACGCCGCACTGCCGAATTACTTGAGCGCCCCGACCGCCTGATCGGCTTTATTCTGCTCGGCAACAACCTGGTTAATTTTACCGCTGCATCTATTGCAACGGTAATCGTTGTTCGACTCTATGGTGAAGGGGCTGTATTGCTGGCAACAGTGGCGCTTACTATCGTAGTGCTGATCTTTGCAGAACTAACACCCAAGACACTGGCTATTTTACACCCTGAAAAAATCGCCTTTCCTGCTGCATTTGTAATCAAACCTTTATTGAAAATCACTTACCCCGTAGTGTGGATAATTAACACTATTGCCAATGGCATATTGTCTCTCTTTGGTGTCTCAGCAAATTCACGTCAACAAGAAAACCTTAATAGTGACGAGCTGCGTACCGTTGTCAACGAAGCCGCAGCGATGATTCCTCAACGCCATAAGAAAATGCTCATTAATATACTTGACCTGGAAAAGGTCAACGTCAATGACATCATGGTGCCACGCAACGAAATTGTTGGTATCGACCTCCATGATAGTTGGAAAGAGATTATTGCCGACCTAAAACATGCCGAGCACACACGCATGCCAGTTTATCGAGACTCGATCGAGAATGTCATTGGCTATATCCATGCACGCAACCTACTAACGATGTTAGATTCTGAGTCAGATCGTGACGTATTTGAAGCCGCCATACGACCCCCTTACTTCGTCCCTGAAGCAACGCCGCTTAACACTCAACTGCTTAATTTCCAACGCGAAAAACGCCGTATCGGTTTGGTAGTAGATGAATATGGCGACATTCAAGGCTTGGTCACACTGGAAGATATTCTTGAAGAGATCGTTGGCGAATTCACCACAGCGCGTGACACTACCATCCCTGAAATTCAGGCACAAAAAGACGGCAGTTACATTATCGAGGGTAGTGTTACCCTGCGCATGTTAAACCGTATGCTGGATCTTGGGCTCAATACTGATGGCCCAAAAACGCTTAATGGCTTAATTCTGGAAACATTAGAATCGATACCCGAACGCGGCACCAGCGTGCTCATTTCAGGACATTCCATGGAAATAAAACAGACAAAAGATAATGCCATACGAGTGGTACAGCTGCGCCCGTTTATCAAGCAAGCTTTGATTAAGCCATGAATAAAAACCTTGAGTCAAAATATTTAAGAAAGCTCTTCATCGCCTAAAGTGCCTACTGTTGGTGCGTCTCAAGACAAACTGCGCACTTCACTTATATATGGTATTGTTCGCGCTTTGAAAATCAGTAGATTAAATGTGCACCGAGCGTATTACGCTAAGGTTTAATCAAGACAGGCTCTCTTCCTTCTGCGCTGCCATTATTAGGCGCAGTCATGTGTCTCTGCACTTTCGCGAAACCTGGCTCTCAGGGCATATCGTCACCTCTTACAGCAACCACGACTACGACCCCACCTATGACCGCTAGCGATAGTTTTTTGGCAAAAACATCAGGGAATAGTGCTATTTTCGTAGAAGATAGCCGAGAATCGCGCATTTTAGACAACATTCGTGGCGTTATTTTTGAACTCGATTCGCATGGCAATTTCAGCTATGTAAACCAAGCCTGGAACAAATTAACCGGTCATTCATGCGCTATAACACTTAGCAAGCCGTTTAGCAGCTATATTCACCCTGATGATGTGACTCTCTGCCAAACGATGATTCGCCGCATGCATGAGGCGGATGATGACAGCGTAAACGGTGAAATACGATTACTGCATAAAGCAGGACACAGCTTATGGATCGCCCTGTCACTCGATAGCAAACCAACGCAAAATGGCAAAGCACTATTCGGTTATATCACCGGCATAGACAAACACCAACTCAACAACCATTTAGCCAACACCACGACTGTGCACGATGCCGTTACTGGAGCCTACAATCGGCATTATTTGGAGCTTGATCTGCAAAGTCACATCCATACGTTGACAACACAAACAGATCAACACGGCCTGCTTTACCTTGAACTACGCAACCTTAACCTTATCAACCAAGCCCTCAGCCACAGTGACAGTGACATCGTGCTGAAAGACATTGCAGATCTGCTCTCTTCCTGCCTCAAGCCAAATGACTTGCTGTGTCGCATGGGTGGCTACGAATTCGCCTTATTCTTACCTAACAGTAACCCAACCGAAACCAACGGTGTTGCCGATAAAATTTTAAAACGACTGTCTAGTTATCGCTACAGCCGAGAACCTTTCAGTTTTATCGTCAGCGGCAATATTGGTATTCGTCTTATCGATAATATTAGCACTAGCGCTACCGAATACATTGCTGATGCCGTTAAAGCCACCGCCATAGCAAAAAAACTCGGGCGTAATCGCAGTCATCTCTTCAACCAAGATGATGACGATTCCCACCACTCTCATGGTTGCGACTGGAATCACCGCATCCACGAGGCAATCGAACAAAACCGCTTACGACTCTACTTGCAACCTATCCGCGCGATTGATAGCCAACAAATTAACCACTATGAAGCACTGTTAAGGCTTATCGACGCCGATAGTGGCGAGGTCATCGAACCCGAACGCTTTATCCATGCCCTCGAACGTTCGGGCGCCATCATAGATGTTGATCGTTGGGTCATTAATAATGCCATTCAATTACTTAGCCAACGACCCAAAATACAACAACTGGCTATTAATTTATCCGCGCACGCCTTTGAAGATGCGCAGCTTCACAGCCTCATTCAAGCACGACTCAAGCATTTTCAGGTAGCGCCGCAGCGAGTTATTATTGAGTTGACTGAAACCAGCCGCCTCATCAATCTCGAACAGACCCACACGGTTATCAAAAACCTGCGCGCGATCGGCTGTCAATTTGCGCTCGATGATTTTGGCACCGGTTTTTGCTCATTCAGCTACTTAAAACACCTGCCTGCCGACTACGTCAAACTCGATGGCTCCTACATCAAGAATATTTGTGACAACAAGATCGACCAGGCAATGGTGCGCTCAATGAACGATATGGTTCATGCCCTGGGTCATAAAACCATCGCCGAATGCGTCGAGAGCACACAAGCCATTGATCTGCTTAGCGACATCGGTGTTGACTATATCCAAGGCTTCTCCGTCGGCAAACCGGCTCCCCCTTAGCAAGAACCATTAAACTCACTACGACAACACCACGGCCCCAGGGTTGAAACTATATTCAGCAACCGTTAATCTAGCCCCTAAGGATCATTGATAGGATATCAATCTTGCAAGGAGGCAACGTGTCTATATCCCAACCTATGGGTCAGTTATTAGACAAAGCAACACCAGTTTCAATTGAGCAATACGAAGCTGGGGATATAATCTTAAGGTATCTAAAGGAGTTAGAAGTTGAATACGTGTTTGGCCTTCCTGGCGGTGCAATAGAACCTATTTTTAATGCCTTGGCACGCAGTGCCGCCAGCAATGGGCCGCAAGCCATTATTGCACGGCACGAAGCTGGTGCTGTGTTTATGGCAGATGGCTATGCCAGAGAAAGCGGCAAACTGGGCGTTTGCATTGCCACCAGTGGCCCCGGCGCAACCAATATGATTACCGGCGTTGCATCAGCCTATCAAGATAGAACACCAATACTTGTTATTACCGGTCAAACTCCAATCAATCAGTTTGGCAACCAAGCAGTTCAAGAGTCCTCTTGCACTGCCATTGACACCGTCGCCATCTTTAAACATTGCACAGCCTATAGCAGCCTGATTTCACATCCCGATCAATTAGAACGCAAACTTATTGCTGCTATTAGCAAGGCTTATCAACATCAACAACCCGTTCACTTGAGCATTCCACTGGATATTGCGAGAAGCAAATACCCCACCCCACCCAACCGTCGCTTATTCCCACCTTTTACTCACCAAAGTACCGCTTTTGATATTGAAACGGCCAATGCCTTAGCTGAAGAATTACACGCTTCATCGCAACCGGTATTTGTTATCGGCGAAGGTTGTAAAGAAGCGATTAGCAGCATACTGACTTATTGTGAACAAAGTGGCACAGCAATGGTTGCAACGCCACAAGGCAAAGGACTAATCAACCCCTATCACCCCCATTTTTATGGTGTATGTGGTCTCGCTGGGCACAACTCTGCAATACAACTACTTACTTCAAAAACAACCGACCTTATTGTCGTCATTGGTTGCATGCTAGACCAACAAGCTACCTACGGCTGGCAACCCAGTGATCCAGGCTCTAACAAAACCGTATACATTGGCTCCAACCCTGATCATTTCAATCACAGTCAATATGCCAATATCAACGTACTCGGCAATATCAAATCAATATTTGAATACCTAAACACGCCGAAAAATAATATATTTCCAATTGGCCCTCGCAAAACTACAAAAAAAACTGAGCACAAAGTCATTCCATTTGAACGGCGCAGAATAGACAGAAGAAAACAAAACACCGATTCAATACATGACAAAAGACATGAAGAGCGTAGAAAATCAGGCATATTAACTCCGCTGTCGCGCAATTTTCAGCTGCAAGACGAACTTAAGTATCTCGATAACGATGAACCACTTAAACCACAGCGAATCATGCACGAACTCTCCAGACGCGCACCCGATAACACGTGTTTCTTAGCAGATATTGGCAATAGTTTTTTATGGTCAATTCATTATCTCAACCCGTGCTATAAAACCAGTGGTGAGAACTCAAGTTACCTTTATATGGGTATGGGCTTTGCGTCTATGGCGTGGTCTATTGCTGCTGCCATAGGCGTTGCAATGGCGAGCCCTAAAAAATCAGTGATATGTATTGTTGGTGATGGCTCTATGTTAATGAGCGCGCACGAACTCACCGTTGCCGTCCAATTAGAGCTAGCCGTTATTTACATTGTATTAAATGACCAAGCCTACGGAACGGTGAAACATGGCCAGAAAATGGCTGGCGCCGAAGAAATTGGTAGCGACTTACCTGCGGTAGATTTCGCCTTATACGCAAAATCAATTGGTGCAAATGGAATCAAAGTGACATCACTCGATGGTTTAAACAACATCAATCTCACGCAATTAAGCAAACGTCTGCAACCTACACTTATTGACATACTTATCGATACAACGGAGTCACCACCCTTATCAGGACGACTTGAGATGCTTGCCTCTGGACACAAATAAATCGATATAAATTATGACAGACAAACAAGAAGTAATTAATACAAAAATCTGGCAAGAAGAAGCAGAAAACGATAATCCCTTTGCGGCAAAACGTTGTTTTTGCAGTGGCTATGATGTCTATGGTGATTTGCTGGGGAAAATCAGTTGGATCGACTATCTCTTCCTGTTATATACCCTGGAACGCCCCACTGCCGAACAAAGCCAATTACTCGAAGGCATTGCTGTTGTGCTGGCAAACCCCGGGCCGCGTGATCATTCCGTCCGTGCTGCCATGTTAGGCGGGGTGGGGGGTTCGCACAGTGCGGCCAGTCTCATTGCCGCCTTATCGGTTGGCGCAGGTCAATTGGGCGGCGCCAGAGAAGTCTTTCTCGCCATGCAATACTGGCAACAATGTGCTTGTTCATTAACAGCATGGCAGGCCATCATCGCGCAACCACCCAAGCCTGCGCGTGTTGATGTCTGGCCTGAGATGGAACACACACCCGGCTTTGATCCGCATGGCGCTCACTGCGCAACGCCTGTTCTACAAAGCCTCAAACACCTCACTGCACTGTCACCAGGCAAAGCATTGCCCTGGTTACAAACACAGCGCGAACAATTAGAAAGCAGCGCCAATATGCCCCTGGCTATGACCGGACTAATGGCTGCCGCATTGACTGATCTGGAGCTATCACCCGAACAGGGTGAGATGCTCTATCTACTATTACGTCTACCCGGTGCCGGCGCACATGCTTTAGAACAACGCCATTATGGCTGGCGTAAATATCCCTTTTTTAAAAATGCGGTCACACTCACTAACGACCCTGGCCCTAACAACAGACCCTAACAGTAATAAGGAATCGGAATAGAATGGTGCTTACTTAAGAAACATTTATCAGCCACTCCCGTCATTCCGGCATTCTTTTAGCCGGAATCCAGCTATTGAGGCTTGGATTCCGGCTAAAAGAATGCCGGAATGACGTAATAGCGCTATTTCAATGTCTTAAGTAAGTGCCATTCGAATAGGAATAAAACATGACCTCACCTGAAAAATTACTCGCAGCAGAAAATAGTTGGCAAACAGCGATGGGCTTGTCGTTCCCCGGCGAGCGCGTTGTCATCCGTGGCAAAGACTTGTTCACTGAACTCAAAGATATGCGCTGGATGGAGCTATTGCTGTTCGCCATTACCGGGCGCCGTTTCAGTGACAACGAAATCAAACTGTTTGAAGGCATCTGGGTGCTATGTACCAGCTATCCTGATCCACGGGTATGGAATAACCGCGTCGCCGCCCTGGCTGGCACAGTACGCTCAACACCAACATTGGCGCTCAGCGGTGCCAACGCCTTATCCGAAGCCCAGTTATATGGTGGTCAACCTTTGGTCAGGGCTTATGATTTTTTAACACGCTGTCAATTAATGCTCGACTCCACCGATACCTGTTTAAAAGACATGCTGCAACAAGAACTCAGCGCCCATCGATCCATAGCCGGTTATGGCAGACCCATTATCAATAAGGATGAACGCATAAAACCCTTATCGAAACTGTTAGACAGACTAGGCTTTGAACCCGGCCTGCATTTGCAACTGGCCTATGAGATAGAAAAAACCTTAATCAAGGGGCGTTGGCGCATGAAAATGAATATTGCCGCGCCCGTCGCAGCGATCGCTATAGACAGGGGGCTGTCTCGTGACGAATTTGCCCACTATGTGTGCCTTGGCTTTACCGGCGGCATGCTGCCGTGCTTTATTGACAGCTTAAAACAAACACAAGGCACATTTTTGCCTGTTCGCTGCGACGTGGTCGCCTACCACGGCAAAATGGCCAGGAGCTGGTAGACTGTATCTCATCTAAGCTTATCGTAAAGTAGCGCCGATGGCCTTGGCATAAAGGAATAATTAGCACCATGGGGAGGAGTAATGCCGCCACATCTTAGCCCTGCACTTGGGCTTTTTCTTGTTTTTTTAGCTTGCAGTACAGCAATAGCACAGCTATCTCAGGAAGAAGAACTTGATCTGCTTTATGGCGGTGAAGAATTTATTAGCCTGGCAACCGGAACAAGCCAAGCGATCTCGCGCGCACCGGCTGTGGCCAGCGTGATTACTGCCGATGATATAGAGGCTATCGGTGCCACCGATCTCGATCAAATCCTCGAAACCATTCCTGGCCTGCATGTCGCACGGTCATCACGTGGCTATAACCCCATCTATACGATTCGCGGCATCTATTCAGACACCAACCCCCAAGTACTGGTGTTGATTAACGGCATACCCATTACCAATCTCTTTGCAGGAGACAGAAGCCTGGTTTGGGGTGGCATGCCGGTTAAAAATATTTCGCGCATCGAAGTGATTCGTGGCCCTGGCTCGGCCTTGCATGGCGCCGATGCCTTTGCTGGCACCATTAATATCGTCACCAAAAGCGCCAGCGAAATTAACGGTACACAAATCGGCACCGGTGCCGGTTCCTTTGACAGCCAACGCGTGTGGTTACTGCATGGCCAAAGTAATAATGGCCTCGATGTCGCGTTTTCATTTCAATATCACAAAACAGATGGCCAACGTGAGATTGTCGAATTCGATGCGCAAACCGCGCTTGACAACGCGCAAGGTACTGCTGCCTCTAACGCACCCGGGCCAGTCAATACCCAACGTGAGACGCTGGATGTGCGCCTCGATTTAACGCGCTTGGATTGGCAACTAAGACTGGGTTACCAGGACAGAAAAAACGTCGGCACCGGTGCAGGTGTCGGTCCAACGCTCGATCCTATCGGTGAAGGTAATAGCGAACGCTTTAACGCCGACCTGACCTACAAAAATGAAGACAGCTTCGATAATTGGGACTTCACTGGGCAGTTAAGTTATTTCGACACCAGCGCAAAATCCGACTTATTTCTGTTTCCAGCAGGCGCCAGCTTCCCCAATGGACAAACCTTTACCAATGGCGTGCTTGGCAATCCGGATGTCTTTGAGCGCCATGTGCGATTCGGCGGCTCGGCGTTTTATCACGGTTTTACCAATCACCGAATTCGGCTCGGAGCAGGGGTCAACCATGAGGAAATTGACAGGGTGAGAGAAAGTAGAAATTTTCAGTTAGATAACAATTTTCTACCGACAACCATTGCTGGTGGTAATGTTATTGATGTTAGCAATGACCCAAACCAGGTTTTTATACAGCCGGGTAGTCGTACCATTCAATATCTCTTCGTTCAGGACGAATGGAATTTCACGCGTGATTGGGATTTGACCGCAGGTGTACGCTGGGATAATTATTCCGACTTTGGCACTACTATTAATCCGCGTGCTGCCTTGGTCTGGCAATCGGCCTATAACCTCACCACCAAACTGTTATATGGTCGTGCTTTTAGGGCACCCTCGTTCGCGGAGACACGAAATATCAATAACCCGGTGGCGCTGGGTAATCCTAATCTTGACCCAGAAATTATTGACACCATCGAGTTGGCTTTTGATTATCACCCAACCCAGGATATTGCGACAACGCTTAATATTTTTCGTTATGAGTTACGCGATATTATTCGGCCTGTACCCACTACTTCGTCAGCAGTTGTAATTCAAAATACCGGCGATCAAACTGGCTTCGGCCTGGAGTGGGAAATGAATTGGCGCGTCAATGACGAACTGAACTTGCTGGCCAACTATGCCTTTCAAAAATCCACCGACGAAGATAGTAACAGTGATGTCGCCAATGCACCGCAGCATCAAATTTATATCCGCAGCGATTGGCAGTTTATTCACGGCTGGCAGTTAAATACACAAATTAACTGGGTAGGCAGCAGAAAGCGTGCATTCGATGACCCGCGTGATGATATTGATGATTACGCCACAGTCGATCTCGGCCTACGTCATAGCTTTGGCAAACTACCCTTAGACATATCATTGATTGTGCGTAATTTATTTGATGAGGATGCCCGCGAACCTAGCTTGAATGGCGTGCCTGCACCGGCGATCACTAATGATTTACCTTTGCCTGGCATTCACGGCTTCATTAGCTTGGAATATCGTATTTAAATCGTAACACTGCTGTCCCGTTAACTTAATATGTATCATTGTTTAACTGGCATAACACTTAGCTATTAGGTTACTTTGTGGGATTAGAGAAATGAAAATCAATAACCTCCTGCTGTCATTCTAGCGAAGACTGAAACCCAGTGGTTTCAACGACATTCTGGATTCCCGCCTGCGCGGGAATGACGGAAAAAAGTTAAGGGGACAGCAGTGAAATCGCAACTAAATCTATCAATGGATTACCTCGCCTAAGATTAAGGGAAATGAAATGAACAATCAGCATTTTATGCAAAGACTAAAGACACCTAAATTAATATTTATTCTATTATTGCTCTGTGGTTTAACGCAGAAAAATGCGCTAGCAGAAGGTTTTGATTTTGATAGTGGCAATGCCTTAACAGAAATCTTCTTTCCAACCGTCGCGCCATTCGGTCATCATATTTCTCCAAGTGGTGGCGATGCCAGTCTGATATTAAGAACCTCGGCTTTAACCACTAACGCATGGTTTGATGCGGCCGCACCGTATCATCCTACTGCAGTAGGGGTCTACACACGGTTAGGCAGACGACCAGCGCTGGAATCTAAAACCAATCGCAATATCAATATCGCACTACTCTATGCATCATACCGAATATTAAACAGCCTAGCCCCACAACAAGAACAGGTTTGGCGTGATATGTTAACAAACATTGGTTTAAATCCTGATGACGATAGTACCGACTTAACAACTGCCATTGGCATTGGCAACGCCGCTGGCAATGGCGTGGTCAGCGGACGCGAGCACGATGGCATGAACCAACTCGGCGATGAAGGTGATCAGCGCTACAACAGGATGCCGTATAGGGACTATACGGAATACCAGCCCATTAACACCGCCTATCAGCTGCGAGACCCATCACGCTGGCAGCCAGATATGCAGCGCAAAAGTATGGGTCTGTACAAGATTCAGCAATTTGTCACACCACAGTATGCGCTGGTAGAACCCTATTCCTATCAAACCGCAACGGCTTATCAGGTTCCCCCACCAGTGAATAGCAATCACCTTGAATTGAATAATTATAAGGCTCAAGCAGACAGGGTTTTAAAAATTTCGGCTAAGTTAACTGATAAGCAAAAACTGTCAGCCGAGTTTTTTGATGACAAGATAGCTAGCTTGGCAACAACCGCTATATTTGTTGCACAATCACGAGGTTTATCGCTATTGGAATTTATTCACCTGGATTTTCTGGTCAATATGGCCTCATTTGATGCAGGTATTGTAATTTGGCAGGAAAAACGGCGTTATGATGCGGTAAGACCGTTTAGCGCAATTCACCATATCTATGGCGATAAAGCTGTAACGGCATGGGGAGGTGTGGGACAAGGTAGCGTTGATGATATTCCAGGCAAGGAATGGAAAAGCTACCTGGCAGCAGCAGATCATCCGGAATATCCATCGGCTTCGGCTTGTTTCTGTACGGCTCAGGCACAGGCAGCCCGTAAGTATTTTAATAGCGATACCTTGGGCTTCCAGGTTGACCGCACAGTGGGCTCATCCAAAACAGAGCCAGGCATTACTCCTGCTACTAATACTACTTTGAGTTGGAAAACCTGGACAGAGTTTAGCCAAGATTGCGGTCAAAGCCGGGTATGGGCAGGCGTGCATTTTCAAGCTGCTGTTGATGTAAGCAATAAGCTTTGTAGCGTATTTGGAGATACTGCGTTTGAGTATATAAACGAGCTAATTGCTGGAACTGCGCCAGAACGAGGCCCAAGCAAAGGAATACAATAATGTGTTCAACTTGACAAAGCTCTCTCCTCTGGCAGCCTATACTTACCCACCAGTCCTACCAACTGAGCTTCTTCTGACTGGTGCTCTTGCAACGGTAGTGGCAATGTGAAATACAACGCCGACCCTTTTCCCAAGTCACTTTTCACTTTAATTGTGCCGCCCATCAAGGCACACAAATGTTGCGAAATCGTTAAACCTAAACCGGTGCCACCAAACTCCTTGGTGGTTGTCATATTCCCCTGCTTAAACGCTTGAAATATTCGCTGCTGCTGTTCTTCATCCATGCCCATACCGGTATCAACAACAGAACAAAACAATGCATCAATACTGTGCTCGATTTTCAGTGTTATGGTGCCTTGTTCGGTAAATTTGGCGGCGTTACTCAGCAAGTTAATTAAAATTTGTCTCAGCTTAACAGCATCCATCGACAAAGAGCTGACATCAGACACCACGTCCACTACTAATTTATTATTTTTATCCGTAATCAGGGGTAATACACTATCTTCAACCTGACCTGCCAATTGTTTAATATCAACCGTGCCACATTCTAATTCCATGCGCCCGGCTTCAATTTTTGCCAGGTCAAGAATATTATTAATCATTGACAACAAATGCTTACCCGCATTGTCGACTCGGCTGAGGTCTTCGACACAAGTTGCAAGATTAAAATGATCGCTACGAGCATCCTCAAGCACCATACTGGTATAACCCAGTACAGAGTTCATAGGTGTTCTTAGCTCGTGACTCATATTGGCGAGGAAGGCTGACTTATGTTTGCTTGCCTGAATTGCCGCATCACGCGCATCACGCAAGTCACGTGTACGTTCCTTTATTTTGTTCTCTAAATTGTCATTTTGATTACGTAGACGCAGATCGCGTTCATCCAATACATCCATCATAGAGTTAAAAGCATGTGCCATATCTCGAATTTCTACTGGCCCCCTAATCTTCGCTCGTGATGTCTTTTCCCCTACGTCTTGCTTGTGCATTAATGCAGACAGTTCACTCAAAGGCGTCACGATACGGGATAATATTTTTTGTAAAACAAGCAAAATGATAATGGCCAGCACAAAAGACACTAGGGTATATTGCAAAATAGTCGTTATACGTTGGGAATTTAACTCAGCCTTACTCATCACTATGTCGGCAAACCCCAATAAATTTGGAGCTTGATCACTACCAATAAACGCTACTATTTGTTCGTCTGCCTGCCTATCAAACACAGGGGCGCGAAAACAGAGGTAGATATCCGTTTCACAGAGTAAAACCGCGCCCTGCTCAACGACTTCAGGCATCCTACCCCTACGCTTTCGCGGAGCCTGCTCCGTGCTTGGCACGGGTAACAGGCTCTCGGGGTGCAGCGTGCGCCCCTCAAGGGGGGCTTGAAAAGAACCCTCGAAGCCCAGCCTTCCGCGCACATTTGCCTGAATATTTTTGAGTTTATCAACCGAATCATCCCCTTCATGCAGCAGCATTTTTCCATCATGTGTCAATAACTTAACATACATTACATTTGGGAAAGATAAGGTGCTGGCAACCAAATCTTCTGCGTTTTCGGCAGATTCAAATAATAGTGCTAATACGCTTTGCTCAGCAAAACTCTGGGTCAGCTGTAAGCCTTGATCAATAAGCTGCTGACGTGAATTTTTACTGGTAACCCACGCAGTTAATAGCGAAGAGACCAGCGCTAACACAAGAATGCCGACTGACACTAATAACATTATCTGGCGTCGAAACTCTCTATTGTGTGGTAGTAATATTCTTAGTAATGCCCTCATTAAATACTCTAGCCTGGATAATTCATGAATACGCGAGATTATTGCACCCCAAGAGCTCTTTTTAGTACCCCCTTGAGGGGTATACTTCCTCGGGTTGTCTAGCGACAACCCTCAGGGCGCGCAGGTAATTGATATTACAGTAGATTATCTGATTGAGTGTCGTACTGGTGGGTACGGTCAATTAAAGATAATCTACTGTAATATCAAGCTCTAATCCCCAGATAGAAACGCGAGGTAATGTGCAAGATATTGATTTCACAGTGAACCAAAAAATATCAGTCGCACCCATAGGTTCGGCGGCTATTTTTTGTTTTGCTGTGAAATCAAGAGCTTGTGTAGTATACGTGTTTCTATCTGGGGATTAGGGTCAAGAGCCAAGTGAGAAATTGCGTTATTCATGAATTATCCGGGCTAGTTTTGAGGGAACTTAAGATCGTAGCGCTTGAGGTCTTCTTTATCGAGATTGATAGCCAAATGTGCTGCAGTTCGAATATTAATAGCAAAACCTAAATCCATAAGAAGCTTTACCTCAAAGTCTGGGTTACCCGTACTCAGCCATTTGTTTACTGTGTTGGCAATATTATGTCCCATCTGCCTATTTTTAGGAAAGACAGACAATAGCGCGCCGCGTTTGGCATGTAACGGATTACTGGATATCAGCGTTAAATTTCGATCCCAGGTAACACGCAGTATTAACGGTAAAATCGTGCGATTCTCCACAGTAATGGGGTCTAATGGCAACCAAAGTGCACTGCGCTCGGTCTCAAGCTCATTAAGCACTGTCTTATATTGAATAGCCGCTTGCCTAAGGTCTGATACCGCAATCGATTTAAGCTCAATACCATTACTTTCTGCTACCTTAGCAGCATACTGCATCAGCCAGTCGTTATGTATTGGGCTATAGACGACAAATATTTTCTTTACAGCAGGGATTAAGCGTTTAAGCTCGATAATAATCGCTTCAGGATCTGCGGCAAGGCTAATGCCGCCGATGTTATCGTGTTCAAGAATATCTGCTGAAAGCAACGAAACAGCCACCAAAACAGGTCTGCCACCAGCAACAATTTTAGCTACTTCAAGTCCTTGGTGGCCAAGGGCGATAATTGCTTTTATATTTTTTTTATCCAGCCAGTCAGATAGCGTTTGTTGATTGTCATTACTGGAAATTTTTCTTATGCTTACTTTGAAATCAGCTGTTTCTTTAATGCCATTGATAATGACACGAAACACTTGATCATAGGGCGCGCGCAAATCAGGCTGGAATATTGCGACAGTGTCTTTACCCTGGGCGCCAGAGACACCAAGAAAAAAGAGGGCAAGTGTAACAATACCTTGCTGAAACATGCCGCTACGCTCGCGCGCAGGCAGGCTCTTGGCGGACAAATCTATCAAAATGTTATCCATAACCTAAGAGAAGCGTATTCTTCTCTCATTGCCTTCAATAAAGACTGCAAAATTAGACGCTACTCGGCGAAATTCAACTAATATTAAACTAGAAGGTGTCTTAATAATCCCTTAACAAGGCCAATATTGTACTCTTCTCAGCGCCGACACACACACCAGGATTTTTTGCTGCCAACAGATCAGGCTAGTCTTCTACCAATCGAAAATCCATATCCATAAAATCGCCGTTATTATCCCATTCGTTACCCCAGGCATCGACCTGGATATGCTCGGCGCTGATTTCTTCCATTTCATCAAGCAGGAAACCCTCGGATTCCATCGCTAGCTCACTACGTTGCTTCTCTTTTGGTGCAGATTGCATCACGTTACTCCCGATGTTGAGTGGCCATACGGCCCACCAGATACGCTTCTGACTACCCTAAAAGCGGCTGTTTTAGCCGCAAAACAAGATGTCATACTACACTTAGAATATCGACCTGGTGCGCAGTAACTTTAAAAGGGAATGATAGACAAAACAGTCAAAACATGTGATATAGCACACACATTGCGTACTAAATAAGCTTGCTCTTTGCTCTTCCTCAAATGTAACAAACAAACCTTGAGGCAGCATCTGATGTGTCTGGAGTGGTGAGTTTGATGGCTACAATTTTTTAGACCGAGGTGCCCATCTTGTCAAGAGTGGGGCTATTGCGCCCCCACGCTTTCGCGGAGCCTGCCCCGTGCTTGGCACGGGGGGCAGACCCTGAGAGGATGCGGTAGTATTTCTGAGGAAGCACTCTTGGGGTGGCAAGATTCGCACCTCGCAGAAAGCACCCTGAAAGTGCAACAAAGAGCTGAAGAATTTTAAGCAGCAAGGTCACGTTCTACGAATTAATCAGAGATTCCCTGGCCTGCATTTCTCACCACTGTTCGTGGCGAAATAGATCAAGGATGCACACCAAGCCATCTGGCGCGTATCACTGGGCTGCCGCAGTAGAACGGTGGTGAAAAATACAAGCTAACCATTCACCCAGAAATTCGTTCAAACGCCGTTTTTCGCGTTTATTAAACATATTGGGGTTAGGGTAGTCATATTCGACTTTGAAACGACTGCGATTTTGATAAGACAAAACTTCCGCCACCGCAGCATCGTGATATAAGCGCACTGCCATTTCCGCTGTCGGTACAAGCTTTGAGCATAAACTCCAGTCTGCCGTTAGGCGCACCACACTGGTATAAGGCGTCTTCTCAAGCAACTCAAAGCTAAAACCATCACCCCCTGAAAATTCAAGCCGATGTCTTAAGTTCGCTTGCAGCAGTGCGGGCCACAAAATCATAAGTCGCTCGTAATTATCATCGTACACTTCAAGGGAGGCGTAATATTCAATGGCACAACTACGCGCCCTCACACTTTCGCGAAAACTGCCACGTGATTTTGAGATGCAATGCTTATTCATTCCACAACCTAATCAATCAACACGGAATTTTTACACACCCTTTACTTCTATAGTCTAGCGACCAATAGCAAAGAAACTTTTCCTCATCTTGCGAATACAATAAAAAACAATCTGAAAAACGTCATTGTTATCTTTAGCTTGATAATGACAATATCATAGATTGCGACAACTGATACACGACTTGCAGTCTATCTCAAAAACCGATTTAGCTTTATACTATGCCCCTATGAAACCATCACGCACTGCAATATTAACCCTGCTTATCGCCGCATTAGCTGGTATTGCCACCACGGTCTACCAGTGGCTTGCGTTGCTATCGCTGCGTAATAGCGGCGAAAAACCACTATGCGCAGTGAATGAAACTCTCGATTGCAGTGTTATCTGGGATTCTGCCTTATCAACCAACATTCATCAATTCAGCAGCATCCCTATTGCTGGTTGGGGTCTGATTTGGTCTGTCTTGATAATAGTGTTTGCCATCAAACTATTATTAGATAAGCAAAAAAATCGTGATGAGTCGCTGTCACGTTCAGCGCTAGGCATCTGTGCGATAACAGGAGTTGTTGCTACCATCGCATTAATTCTCTACAGCCTGTCGCTGCAAGTGTTTTGCTTGAGTTGCATTATATTTTATATAATTGTTGCCATCATCGCTTTTATTATCTTTGCCAGGTTAAAAGGTGAGAACACTAAAATTCTTGCTGGTAGTGGCATCGCCTTGGCGCTGACTATCGTCCTAGCCTTAATATTGTTCATTCCAGGAAAAAATACGCCCTTATACTCTGTGTTGAATAGCCCAATTGTGGCAGGTGGCGACGATACTCACTCTGGATCTGGCCTAGCGACAAGCTCGACTAAGAACAATGACAAACTAAAACAATTCATAGCAACTCAACCTGAGGAAGCACTACAGGCAATGAGTGATTTTCTCGCTGAGTACCGCGATGCCAAAACAATTGAACATAAAGCTGACCCTCGCCGCTTATCCTTTGGTGACGAACAAAGCCCGGTCAAGATCATCGAATGGTTAGAAATCACTTGTCCACACTGCGCCCAACTCAGCCAGCAGCTTGCCAGTATTAAAAACTCGGCGGGTGCTGATGACTGGTCATTGGAAACGCGTTATTACCCGTTAGACAGTGAGTGCAACCCTAATATGTCGCGCAGCCGCAACAATGGGGTGAGCTGCCTGGCAGCGAAATCATTGATCTGTCTAAGTAATGATAAGAGCAAGGCATACAGCGTTCAAGAAACCTTTTTCGCTAACCAAAAGCAACTGAACACCGAGATGATGCGCGACATCATCCGTGACCACGACGTCGATATGATAAAACTAACTGTTTGCATCGATTCAGCAGCGACAGCAAAAGCACTGGCAACCGATATTGCTATGGCGCAGGAGCATGATATTAGCGGTACACCACTGCTAGTCATGAACGGCCGTACGCTTACCGTTATGCCACACTTGATTTACAGTTTAATTTTAAGTGGCGGTGATGATGCCGCAGTAGAGTTTTCGCAACTGCCTAAAGCAAAACCTATTTCACACGAAGGGCATGACCACTAAGCTGTTTTAAGGCCCCCACTGTTGTCGTAAACGTGCTCTGTTTAATTGTAGCCATTGCAAGCCAATCATAGCCGGCGCACTGCATATTTTCCCTGTATTGAGCGCTGCAATAGCTTCATCGTAAGACGTAATATGAATGCGAATATCTTCACCTTCATCAGCCAGGCCAGCATAGTCATGCTTGATTGTTGAGATATCAACTTTGCCGCAATAGATTTGGCAGGTTTCTGAACTGCCACCAGGGCTGACATAGACGTTACTAATCGATTCAAGTGTAGTCAGGTCACAACAGGCTTCTTCAACTGCCTCTCGACGCACAGTGTCTTCATGCGATTCACCGTCTTCTACCATGCCGGCAATGATTTCCAACAACCAGGCGCTATCGCTAGCAATAGCGCCCATGCGAAATTGCTCAATCAATACAACCTGGTCTGTTTGTGGGTCATAAGGTAGGACAGCGACGCTGTGGCCTCGCTCAAACAGTTCAAAATCGCGTGCTTCACTCCACCCACCATCAAAACGTTTGTGACGCAATTGGTAAGCATCAATACGAAAGTAGCCTGCATAAGCTAGGCAGCGATTCAGTATCTCAACATCTTGCTGATTAAACTTACTTGCTTTGAACTTGCTGATTTCTTTATATTTTTCCAACTGAGGTCTACCTAATTATAGTTAATATTACTTCATCAAGACCGCTCGCACATTCGATTTTTATTTTTTCTCATTACCACGCAGCTGCGTGGCAATGAGAAAAGAAATTTAGACGACTAAAGTTATTGTCCAAACAGTCGTTACCCTACTTAAGGAACTACTAATGTGTCATGGACGATTATCTTATGATCAAAATACCCAGCTTCTGCGTTACACCCCAAGGCACTTCCTCAGGGCGCACCCCACTATTACGTGCGATTTGCGCCTCGCCTAAAGCGCCTGCTATTAGCGAATCCGAATATTTTGATCATAAGATAATCGTCCATGACACATCAGAGGTTACTTAAGAAATTAGACGCTCGTACAAAACCAAGGAGGACGGTAAGGATGCCGTAATGGCAACTGGAATGTTGCAATGGCGATTTGGATGACGCCATATTTGGTGCTAGCAACCGTAAGTTATAGTGACACGGATGTCACTATAACTTCCTTAGGGTGCCTCTATAACTTCCTGGTGTTATACCCCAAGTCACTGGCCAAACCAGTATTATCTGCATGAGTAATTACTGCAGTTACTGATTTTTCCGGATCGAGATACGTCTGGGCAACACGTTTAAGATCACTCAATGTCACATCAAGTATGCGTGCGCGCGTCTGCTGCCTGAATGCCGCATCACGATCAAATAATTCAGCATGAAAGGTGCTCTTGGCCTCACCTGCAGGCGAACCTGGCTTATCAATCGAACCAATAACGCCTAATATAGCTTCTTCTAACTGGCGCTCATCATGATTATTTTGCAATACCCAATCAATAGCTTTGTCAAAATCATCCAGTGTTTCAACTAAACGTGGATCACGATAGGAATAAAAACGAAACGTCGCCGAATCCGGATCGTAAGATGCACCACCACCATAGGCACCCCCTTGTTCACGCACTGCGGTATGTAAATAGCCATTACGCATAAAACCAGACAATACGGATAAGGCCGCTGCATCATCATGCGCAATCGCAACAGCCTGATACGCACGGGCGCAAAAATTAACCTGTGTATTGGTCAGCCAAAATTCGCCGCGTGTTTCTAACGATGTCTTTTCTGGCAATGCAACAGCAAGCACTGAGTGTGCTGCTTGGCGGGCATTAGCAACACCCTGCCACTGTGATGACAAAGCATCTAATAACACATCTCGTTGCTCTGCTTCACCGACAAGCAGAAACTGTCTAGGTGATGCGGCAATCTTTTGGTGCAGTGTAGTAAGCTGTTCTGACAAGGTATTCAGCGCCTTATTGTCATTCAAGCTATCATCAAGGGCTTTCAAATTACTTAAACCAACCAGACCTCGCATCGTGTGTTGTAAGTTAGCGATGGGGCTAAAGGCTGCACTGGCCGCCGTCATGGCAAGGCTGTGACCACTACCAACAACTCCTTGTTCGCGCCGCAGTCGCATTTGACTCATCAATTCACGAATGCGTGATGTTTCATCAAAACGCGCTGCAAGAAAACTTTGTTTTAATAATTGCGTCAGTTCTGCATGATGACGTACCAAGGCTTTACCCGACATAACCAGATAACCTTTGGTATTGGCCGCATCATCCGTTGCACCACGAATTGTGCTGTAAGCACTGACACCACCACTGACTTTTGATTGCCATATTTGCGCCGCCAGATAATCCAATTCGCCACAACCCAGCTCTGGCAATAACGCGCTGTAATAAGGCAATATTGCCAGCTCTTCTGTGCTTAAATCAGGCAGTGCCGTGACAATTTCCTGATAGACAATGCCATTTGTGCCCTGGCTATAATAACGTAGCGCCGCACTATCAATTTTTAGTTGTTCGCCTTGAGGAATATGAATACTGGCAGGCACATCTTCGATACCGACCTTAGGCAAAATACCCGGATCATCTTCTTGCGATTGACGTTGAGCCAACTTGGCCGCCATATCAATCACATTGCTTTGCTGCGTTGCAGTCAATGCTTGCTTAACTTTTTCTAGTTTCTGTTCTTGCGCCTGATCGCGACGTTGAATTAATTGCGCATCAGGCTTTAAGGTTAAACGAACCCGATGGGCATTATTCAATAAATGATCGTCAATCAAGCGACTAACAAAATCAGGCGCCTTAATTTCTTCACGCAATTTTTCAAGCGCGGGATCGAGATTCAGCATCGCCACCGGGTCGCCGCCATGCACCGCACTAGACAGACCTTCCAACATTAACTGCAAACCATAAGGGAAACCGTCGCCACCGACCTCGCGCTGCCCCAGTTCTAACTGATGCAACACCGCTTCGATACGGTCCTGCTCTATGCCCTTGTCAGCGACTTCTTTCAATACCGACAGTACAAGATCTTCTACCGCTTGCGCACTTTCAGGCTTAGCACCTTCCACACCGCAGACAAACGCCATCTCGCGGTTAGAGTCTTCCAAACCACACAGTGGTGATGGCGAGCCAGCCAAATCTGTCGTCTCCAACGCACGACGTAAGGGTGAGGCACTATCATCAAGCAATAAGCTGCTCAACAAGTTGGCACGCAATACGTCTTCCAGCTTAGTACTGTTACCCAGCAACCACGCCAACACAATATGTGTGCGATCACCTTCGGCTTCATCTGCTGACAGCGGATAGGACTCTTCGACAACAATGGGGGAGAAATAACGCTTTTCATCAGCAACGCTAATATTATGATCAAGATGCTCAAAACGTGACAACACGCGATCTTGAAATATCACTTGGTGCTGCGATGCAGGAATATCACCATACGTCATAAAGACCGCATTACTCGGATGGTAATGACTTTGATAAAATGACTTGAGATCGCTGTAACTCAAATCGGTAATATGCTCGGGGTCGCCACCACTGTTGTAATGATACGTCGTGCTTGGGTATAAATATTTAGTTAGGGTATGCCACAAGGTGCTGGTTACTGAACTCATCGCCCCCTTCATTTCGTTAAAAACAACACCCTTGTAAACCAATTTTGACGATGCATCATCAGCTGATTCAAATTCAACACGATGGCCTTCTTGCAAAAAATCCAGCTCGTGCAAACGCGAAAAAAAGACCGAATCGAGATAGACATCCAGCAAATTAAAAAAATCTTTACGGTTTTGGCTGGCAAAGGGGTAGGCAGTCCAATCGCTACTGGTAAAAGCATTCATAAAGGTATTCAGCGAACGCCGTATCATCATAAAAAACGGATCACGTACCGGGTAACGCTCGCTACCACAGAGCACGGTGTGCTCCAACATATGCGCCACACCGGTGGAATCCATCGGCACCGTACGTAGTGCTACCAGAAACACATTCTCAGGGCTATCACTGGCAATATGGTAATGCAGCGCACCCGTGACACTATGTCGGTACTCTTCTACGGTGACATTGAGTGATTCAATATCCTCACTGCGCAACCATTCGAAACCTAAATCGATTGCCTGTCTATCAGCCACTGTGGTCGACATACCTACCCCTTAACATTTGGTATTAATTTAAGGAGCCTCTGATTAATTCTGGGTGAATTAATCAGAGGCTCCTTAAAGCCCTTGCATAACAATTGAGCACTATCCCATAAACCTTAACTATATATGGCCATAGACTGAAAAAATCTAGTAAGAAAATGCTTATTTGCACACAATATGCAGTCTACAGTACATACACGACATAGCCATAATACGAGATCTACTCATCACTTTTCTCTGCTCAAGAATAATCAGCAAGGATTCAGGAAGGCTGCCTATAATCTTAGTTGCAATGCATTGCATAACAGTAAGCTCGATGGTGCAACGGATACAAACGCTTTACGTTTGCCCTTAGCACTTTTGAGGTTAATATTTTATTAATCAGATAAGGAGTTTGATATGCAAAATCGTATTTCAACATTATTAGGTGCAAGCTGCCTACTTTTTTCCGCTGCCGCATTATCGGCAGGCGTTTCTTTCTCAGAGCTAGACGTCAATGCTGATGGCGCTATTGATCAAGGTGAAGCAGCTAAATCAGCTGTTCTAGCACCGTTGTTTTCTGGCGCAGACAGTAATTCAGATGGCCGCCTTGATCAAGATGAGTTTTCAACTCTAGCTAACTCCTCACAAGACTCTCCTCAAGAATCCAACACCGAGGAAGCTGAATAAGAGTGTTATCTTCAGACAAAAAGTTAGTCTAAAATTGCAGCAAGCCCAGTTTACACTGGGTTTGCTCGCTTATTGAGTGATTACCTGGATAAATTCAAGGCCATTACCATCGGGGTCACGGCAAAACAGTGCATTACGCCCCGAGCGACTGCGTGTATAGGAGATATCAGCGTACTCAAGCTGCTCGGCCAATGCATCAATGTTTTCCAACTGAAATGCAATATGGCGATCACGACCGACATGGGCAGGACGTCCCGCTACTGGATCAACATTATCGACGGCTAATAAATGAATTTGTTGCTGACCAACGCATAGCCAGGCACCAGGATAGCCCAAATCCGGTCGCGCTGGATCAACCATCAAGCCCAATATATTGCAGTAAAACGCCAAAGAGGCTTCGATATCCGCAACAACAACACTGCCATGATGAATACTCGTCAGACTAAAACGCATATTCAATGTCTAGGAGCCTGTCGGACTTAGGATGAATCTACTGCGTTGAGCCATTTTGGCCCCTTTTTCCGATCCTTTTCGTTAAATATGCTCAACTACGCCTCCAATGATCAAAAAAATGAACTCAAAATGGCTTTCTCTCGCTACGATCACCTAAGTCCGACAGGCTCCTAGCCTGCTGAAACATGCGTTGCTTATGTCGAAACAGGGTTGAGATATCCTCATCGGCAAAGCCTTCATCAATCAGTCTTTGATAAAGAATTAAACTCATCTCAATAATAGGTAAATGCACACCGTGCTCGGCCACCATTGCCTGGCAAATCTGCAAATCTTTATGATGCAAACCGAGCTTAAACCCCGGCGCAAACTCACCTTGGGTCATGCTGGCGCCGCGATGATGCAAAAACCAATTAGCCGAAGCACCCGCACCAATCACCTCTATCACCTTGTCAATCGGTAATCCCTCTGCCTCAGCAAAGGCCAAGGCCTCAGTCACCGCCTGATTTATCCCTGCGGCCATAATCTGGTTCACCGCCTTGGTCGCCTGGCCAGTACCGACACCACCCATGTGCACAATGGTTTTGCTTATCGCTGCAAGCACTGGCCGAACACGCTCAAGCACTGCACTGTCGCCACCCACCATCATTGCCAGCGTGCCATTTTTAGCGCCCTCAACACCACCACTAACGGGGGCATCAAGAAAATGAGCCTCGTACTTTGCTAACTGGCAGGAGACGTGTTTAGCCGTAGTATGACTTACCGTCGAGGTATCTACCACCACGCTATCAGGCTTTATATCTGTTTTAATTTGCGCGACCACTTGCAACACATCTTCATCGCGCGAGACGCAAACAATTATCGTATCGCAGGTCGCCACAAGCTCAGCAATGCTATTCGCCACAGCAACGCTACAGGCTTTTGTAAAGTCAGCACTACGTTGCTGATTTCGGTTATAGACCATCGACAACAGCCCGGCACGATGTAGGTTAGCGGCCATACCACTGCCCATCGCACCCAAACCTATTATCCCAACACGCATTGATCGTTCCACTCCAAATTTGACGCTATCCACTTAGCCATACCACACTCTTTGCTCATTGACCCATGCGCGCAGATTACCATAGCTAAGCCCACACCAAACATGTCCAAACACTGTTGACGCCCGAGCATAAAACCACCTTAAAACTACCCAAATATAGCCATTGACAGATGATTTTAACCGTTTATCGCCAAATCTCGGCCACCTGTCCAGAATGACTAAACCTATCCTACTATCCGCCGATGACAGCAACATGGACAAAAAACATATAGTAGGCCAACACGGTTTTACGCTGATCGAGTTAATAGTCACCATGGCTATCGCCGCCATCCTGGTGACCGCTGCGATACCCAGCTTTAGCGAAATTATTCAAAACAATCGTATCAGCGCAGAAACTAACCAGTTTATCGCCAGCCTGCAACTGGCGCGAAGCACAGCCGTCAAACAACAACGTAATGCTCAAATATGTGTCAGCACCGACCAGATGACTTGCACTGGCACCACCAACTGGGCATCAGGGTGGATAGTTTGGGTTGATCAGGATAGCGACAGTACATTGGATGCCGGGGAAATTGTCAGAGTGCAAGCGCCTTTAAACACTGCCTCCATACTGACAAGTACCACACAAAGCACATTTCGCTATTCAGCCACGGGTCTCGTAGACAATGGCGACACTTTGACATTTTGCGATAACCGCACCGGCGAAACAGGCAGACAAATCACTATTACTGCAACCGGAAGCGTTAGTGTTGCTGATACGCCAATGCCATGCTCCTAACATTTATTAGCCTAATTTATTACAAGCGAACTTACAGACAACATCACTATGAATAATATCACCAACAAAAATCAGCTCAGCGGGTTCTCACTCATCGAAGTGCTGGTAGCCCTTGTTATACTTTCCGTCGGCTTGCTGGGTTTAGCAGGCTTACAAGCCGCTAGCCTGAGAGCCAACCAAACCTCTTTGCAGAGTAGCCAGGCCGCTATACTGGCCTATGATATGGCTGATCGAGTTCGCGCCAACATCACCAACGCCACCACTAACTATCATCTTCCAGCCGCTACGCCAACGGCCAGTTGCCTCACCACAGCGGGATGCACCGCAGCACAACTGGCACAAAATGATATGTCCCAATGGAACGCAAGCCTCACTCAAGCCCTGCCCGGAGGGCAGGGAGTCATCTGTGTTGACAGCACACCTAACGATGGCGACAGTGCCACCGATCATGATTGTGATGGTGATGCGTCGGCAAATTTATTCGCAGTAAAGTTGTGGTGGGATGATGATCGCAACGCAGCCACTCCAAACCAACTGTTCTTTACGAGCTTTAGGCCTTGAAAAATATGTCTCTCTTAAAAATAAATCAAAGAGGCTTGTCATTGATCGAGCTAATGGTCGCCATCACTATTGGCTTGTTATTGCTCGCCGGTGTCATACAAGTCTTTGCCTCAACCAAGCAAACCTATCGTGTTCACGAAGGCCTGTCGCGGGTACAGGAAAGTGGTCGCTTCGCCATGGAGTTTCTCACCAGAGATCTGCGTATGGCCGGGTTTTTCGGCTGCACACGTAGCACTAACAGCCTGACTAACCACCTCAATTTCGACTTCGATAGCAACGGAGATGGCACTGACGATAGCTACAGTGAAGCGCTCTTTTTCAATAATGGTGGTATTGAGGGAACGGATGATGATGTCGGCAGCATTAATAACTCTGACCGAATCGTTATACGCAGCGTGTTTGGTGCAGGACTGAGTGTTGCATCACCATTCGGCCCGACATCAAGCGCCAACATCAAAACTTCCACCAGCAACGGCTTGTCACAAGGCGACATCGTTATCGTCAGCGACTGTCAACAAGCTGATATGTTTCAAATTACCAATGCCAACCCTAGCACCAGCGGCACGCTAGTCCACAATACCGGCACGGGTACACCGGGTAATGCTACCCAGCCTTTATCGAAAATATATATAGATGACGCTCAAATATATCGCACTCAAACGCTGGTCTACACCATTGCAAATGGTACCGATGGTCAACCGGCATTATTTCGCAATGGTGCCGAACTGGTGAGTGGCATTAATAGCATGCAAGTGCTCTATGGCGAAGACACGGACGCATCCGGCACAGCAAACTATTACGTTATCGCAAACAATGTTGATATGGAAAATGTCGTCAGTGTACAAATATCACTGTTAGTACAAAGCGACAGCGACAACATCGCAACATCGGTTCAGTCCTACACCTTTAATGGCGCCACATCAACCACTACCGATAATCGACTTTACCAGGTGTTTACCAGCACCATAACTCTCAGAAACCGCGTAATCTAAAAGAGAACACAGCATGAAATATAAAGCCATCAATCAACCCATTCGTCAACACGGGCATTTGTCACCGCGAAGACAAAAAGGTGCCGTATTAGTTGTCAGCTTATTAATGCTATTGGTGCTAACGCTGCTTGGCATCAGCTCGATGAACCATTCTTCGCTTGAAGAAAAAATGGCACATGCCACCCTTGACAGAAATGTTGCCTTGCAATCGGCAGAGGCCGCGTTACGCGAGGCTGAAAACTGGCTGGAAAGCATTGTTGCAACAGCAGCGCTAACGGGAAACAACGGGCTTTATGGTCTGAATGCCACCGCGCCTGACTACAGCGCCGCAATCACCTGGGACGACACAACAACGAATCACGTCGTTGCGACGGCGCCCGAGGGTAGTAATAGCGCGCAATATTTTATTAAAGAAATCGGCTCCATCTCAAGCGGAGGAGGGGCGCTGAATTTGCCTAATAACACATCTGGGGATGTCACCACGTTTCGCATCACAGCGCGTGGCGCAGGGGGAGCAGCAGGCGGAGCAGAAGTATTGCTGCGCAGTCATTACGGAAGAATCTTCTAATGATTTTATCCCATATAACCCTGATATCAAGCAACCCTATAACGGTAACCACAATGAATACAGCAATGAGTACGCCAGTGAATACAATGGCTCATAAAATCGCCTATAAAATCAAGGTGTTCTTTTCAGCATCCACCCTTGCCATGCTAACGCTGTACGCCCCAATAAATTATGCCGGCCCGGGCAACCTGGCCGATACCCCGCTATTCCTTGCGAATTCCGTGCAGCCTAACATCGCCTTTATGATCGATGACTCGGGCAGTATGGGTGCAGAAAACCTGCTCAATGCGGGTACGTTTTCTCCAGGCTCCACCATAGGGGATGACGTTAACGTTGCAGGTGTTAGTCTGCCTCGCGAGAATCTTGATATAACACCTGACACTCCAATTGAACGGCTTATGGTCTGTCGTGGGTTTAATATTCAGGCCTACGACCACACTGTGCAATATACGCCTTGGTCCGGAACAGACTCTAACGGCGAAGCCTACAGCAATTTGACACTGACCACTGCCCGCTTCAATCCCTATAACCCCGAGAACAGGAACATCACAAATCACGTCTATTTCGAGTGGAATGATATCGATGAGGATCGCGCATACGATGGCCCCGGCGGGGGTCCAAATACTGGGGCAGCTGAATGTGGTGATATATTTGCCGAGTCTAATACAGGGGGGGTCGCCGTCAATAATACTAATGTCCTCAGCCCAGCCGAGCAGCAAAACTATGCCAACTGGTGGTCGTATTATCGTAAACGCGAATACATCGTCAAACGCGCCTTGTCACAGATCATTGTTGAATCCAGCGCGAGAATGGGGCTGGGCGTCATAAATGATGATGGTAGTAGCAGTGATCCCGGCGGTGTCCAGGATTCCGACAGTGCTCAAGTACTGGATATCAATAATATCAGTCTGCCTGTGAATCCGACGGCGCAAACCAATAAAAACAACCTGCTCACCAACCTGTTTACCATTGGCTCTGCTGGTGCCACACCGTTAAGAACCGGGCTTGAGAGAGTGGGTGATTATTTTGAGGGCAATAATAGTAACTGGGGCAACTCACCTATACTTAACGCCGCACAAGGCGGTGAGTGCCAGCATAATTTTGGCATTATCATGTCAGATGGTTTTTGGAGCGGTGGCAGTCCCTCGGTTGGCAATACCGATGCTGACAGTAGCAACGGTTTTGACGGCGGCTCCTATGCCGATGCTAATGACGACATTGCTAACACACTGGCCGATGTCGCCATGCATTTCTATGAACGTGACCTCAATAGCAGCCTTGCCAACAACGTACCACGCGCACCGCTCGACCCTAACCCTACCGGCTTGCCTGACAACACCATGCATCAGCATATGAAAACCTTCACCGTTGCCTTTGGTCTGAATGGAACTTTAAGTGGTAACCCGCCAAACGGAACCGGCTGGCCCACGCCTATCGAAAATCAGTTGACAACGGTTGATGATATGCGTCATGCCGCCTGGAACGGTCGTGGCGAATTTTTAAATGCCGGAAACCCGCAACAGCTTATCAACGGCCTAAATTCCGTGATCGGTTCGATTTCCGCCATTACTGGCTCAGCGGCTGCTGTGACATTTAATACCAGCTCGTTGAGTACAAATTCAGAGATTTATCTGGCACTGTTCAACAGTGACAGTTGGAGTGGTGACTTGCTCTCGTTTGCTCTGGATCCAGTGAGTGGCGATATCAGTAACACCCCCACTTGGTCTGCTAGCACGGTATTGACTGATCGCATTCTTTCCAATGCCCCTCGCACTATACTCACGTACAGCGCCACGACAAACGACGGTATACCGTTTCAGTGGGCGAACTTAGACATTGCTCAGAAAAACGATCTGCGCACGAACGCCGACGGTAGTCCACCCAATGACGCCACGGCGCGCGCACGTCTGGAATATCTGCGCGGTGACCGCAGTTGCGAAGCCAACAGCACAGGTAACGCATGCAGCGTCACTGAGGGAGGCGATGACTATGATGACAAAAACCTGCGTGATCGCAACAGCCGACTCGGTGACATTGTCCATTCAGGCCCCGTTTTTGTCGGTGCACCCAACTTTAACTGGCCCGACACCCTGCATCAATCTTTTGGCACCACACCCTATAGCAATTTCAGGGTAGCAGAAGCCAACCGCAGCGGTATTGTCTACGTTGGCAGCAACGACGGTATGTTGCATGGCTTTGCCGAAAACAGCGGTGAAGAACTGCTGGCCTATGTGCCAGGGTTTCTCTCCTCCACCGCAGTGGATGAAGGGCTTCACTATCTAACCTATCAACAATATGCGCATCAATACTATGTTGATTTAACCCCGTCCATTGCGGATGTTTATATTGAAAGTTATGTGGGAGACGATGCTGGCTGGAAAACCATACTGGTCGGCGGTGCACGCAGTGGTGGCCGAGGAATCTTCGCCCTGGACATTACCGAGCCCACGTTTAGCGAGACAACCCCTGCACCAGCCAACACAGTGCTGTGGGAATTCAGTAGCGCTGACGATCCCGATTTAGGCTTCACCTTCAGCCAACCTTCTATCGTGCCACTTGATAATGGTCAGTGGGCAGCGATATTCGGTAACGGCTACAACGATAGTGGCAGCGGCCAGGCAGCGTTGTTTATTGTCTTCCTCGAAGGTGGTATAGACGGTGCCTGGACTATCAACAGCGATTACATCAAAATCTCTACCGGTGTTGGCTCCACCATTGACCGTAATGGTCTTGCCAGCCCAGCCGTCATCGACAGCGATGGTAACGGCACAGCCGATCGTGTTTACGCTGGTGATCTGGAAGGTAATATGTGGGCATTTGATATATCCGGTTCAAACACAAACCTGTGGGGCGTTGCTTACGAACAGGGTGGTACACCCAAGGAATTGTTTAGCGCCCCTGACAACTCACCCATTACCACGGCTCCTGTCATCGTTCGCAACCCGGATATCCCTACCTCGGGCCGCGAACCCAATACTCTCGTACTGTTCGGCACCGGCCAGTACCTCACCACCGCTGATATCACCACCACTGCGCCACTACAAGCATTCTATGGCGTATGGGACAACGGTAGTGATCAGCAACTGATGCAAAATGACCTGGTTGAACAAATCATTGACACCGACACCACTCTCGATGGTACTCCTGCCAGAACCTTGACCAGCAATCCCGTCAGCTATGCCGATGATGATAACGGTGAGCATGATAACGGCTGGTTTATGACTTTGCCGGTGGCTGGCGAACGTTCTGTCACTAACGCCATTGTCAGGGGCGAAAGAGTGATATTTGTCACCACTATCCCGGATGGCGACCCCTGTGGCAGTGGTGGTAACAGCTTTCTTATGGTCGCCGACTTCAATGACGGCAGCAGCCCCGATGAAGCAGCATTTGATATCAACGGCGATGGTGTCATTGACAGCGGCGATGAAATCAATGGTAACGGCGCAGCCGGTACCGCTATATCCGGAATTGGCACCTCGCCAGCGTCACAGGCCAATCTGGTCGCCATTGCAACGACAGATACTAGCGGTAGCGGAACAAGCCCCAACGATATTATTGATAGTTTTGAATTTGAAGACTTGGGCGGCTTGAATGCCGGACGGCTTTCCTGGGAAGAACTGGCGCGTTAGTACTAACTAATATTGGATAATATTATGATAAAGAAAATTAACCTACTTGTCGCAAGCCTACTAATGGTAATAGCAAACCTTTCCATGGCAGGAACACTGCCAAGCCACTATGCGGAAAATGAGTTTTCCGGTATTGGCACTATCGACAACATTAACTCTGACGCAGGCACAATTGTTATTGGAGACAGATTTTTCTTACTAGACGAAGCAGTCATCGTGCGTTCTTTGCGCAAGCAATCCGTTTCAAACCGAAAGCTAAAACTCGGCACAGAAGCCGCCTACAAGCTCGCTTCCGAAAATGGTAATCATCAGATCATCATTGAAAGCGGCAGCCATCAGCTCATCAGCCAAAGTGGCAGCCATCAGCTAATTACCGAGATCTGGCTACTGCCAAAAGGCTATATAGGAAAAAATCGCCGGAGAAGCCAAAATGATGATTAAGATGATTAACCCGGGCAAAAAAACAATGCGTCGCCAAAGTGGTTTTACTTTAATTGAATTGATGATTGTTGTAGTCATTGTGGCAATACTCGCCAGTGTCGCCATCCCGGCTTATTTTGACCAGGTGACACGCTCGAAGAGGACAGATGCGACTATCTCGCTAACCAGCACCGCGCAACAACTCGAGCGATGCTTTACCACTACCAACACGTATGTTGGCTGTCTTGGCCCAGCACCTGTTTCTTTGGCTTCGCCAGAAGGTGAGTACACCATCACAGCCACACTCAACGCCACGAATTATACACTCACTGCGACCGCCATTGCCGCACAGGCAAGTGATGATGATTGCGACACGTTTACGCTTGACCAAACAGGGTTACGAGGCGCCACAGGCAATGACGCCGCCAACTGCTGGTAACCACAGCACATAAGGCACCAGGCTGGCAGCGTAATATCGCTGCTACCAGCCTAACTATATGTTATATGGAGACGACTCGCCCTCGTTACGCCGCCGGAACAACATTCGTCGCCTGCAAACCTTTGGGGCCTTTTTGCACTTCGAAGTCGACGGTTTGACCTTCGTTTAAGGTCTTGAAGCCGGTGCCTTCGATCGCGGTGTGATGTACAAAGACATCTTCACTGCCGTCGCTGGGTGAGATAAAACCATAACCTTTTGAATTATTGAACCACTTTACAATACCGTTTGTCATCGCCATAGTCCTACTGTCTAATTATTATTACAGCTGCTCTGATTATTTTGTACGGCCATTTTGTATGGCTTTAGTAACAGAGCCTCTCCTCGCTGGTGCAAGCTTATAGGGCGCTTGCATCCTTTTTGAGTATATTACTGAAAACCTTGGCTCGCCAAGACGAAACAGAAGGCTGGCATGGCCAACAAAAGAGAGTGTCGTTTTTCTGGCGCATTAACCACCATCATCACAGACAAAATTACCTTAAATATCAATACGCCAGAACAGCTACAGGGCTTCTAACTGTTCCCAGCGCACATAGGCGTTATTTAGTTTGGACTCGATGTCTTTAAGTTGTTTTGTGATATTGCGCGCCTTATCTGATTGATCTGATTGGTTTGCGTGACTATCCGGGCTCGATAACTCGGTATAGAGAGCGTCCTGATCTGCTTCAAGACTGGCGATAGTCTCTGGCAAGGTGTCAAGTTCGCGCTGGTCTTTATAGCTCAGCTTCACTTTTACCCCTTGCCCTCCTTGCTTTGTGAATACTTGTTTAGCAGTGATAGTGTTTTTAACGACTTTTTTTTGGCCCTCTTTAAACGCTGATTTTTTTGGGCGTTGACGCAACCAGTCGTCATAGCCGCCCACATATTCGAGCACGTGTCCATCGCCTTCCAGTACCAATGAACTTGTCACAACATTGTTTAACAGTGCTCTGTCATGACTAACCAAAAAAAGCGTTCCCTGGTATTGCAATAACAACTCTTCCAACAACTCCAATGTTTCAATATCGAGATCATTGGTCGGTTCATCGAGAATTAATACATTGGCAGGCTGACTAAATAAGCGCGCCAATAACAAACGTGCGCGCTCACCACCTGATAATAAGCCTGCTCGTGCCCGCGCTTGCTTGGGGTCGAATAAGAACTCTTGCAAATAGCCAATGATGTGCTGCGATTTGCCATCGATTTCGATAAACTCTCGGCCCAGTGAGACATTATCAACCAGACTTTTGTCATCATCGATTTCACTGCGCTGCTGATCAAGATAGGCGACTTCGATTTTTGTGCCTAGCTTGACCTGGCCAGAGTCAGGCGTAAGGTCTCCCAGTAACAGTCGTAACAAGGTGGTCTTACCGATACCGTTCGGGCCAATCAAACCAATTTTATCGCCACGCATAATCGAGGTAGAAAAATCACTGACAATTGGTTTGTTGTCATAACTAAAATTAATATTTTCTACTTCAGCAACCAGTTTGCCGGATTTCTTGCCTGCATCTAGCTTAAGCGTGGCACTGGCCTGCTTGTTGCGCCGCTCGCTGCGATCTTCACGTAATGCTTTTAAAGCTTTGACACGGCCTTCGTTGCGTGTACGACGTGCTTGCACGCCCTGACGAATCCAGCGCTCTTCTTGCGCGAGTTTTTTATCAAACAAGGCATTATGCCGTTGCTCTTCTTCCTCTCTTTGCTCGCGCAAGGTGAGGTAATTCTTATACGTCACGTCGTACTGATGCATTTGACCACGGTCTAGCTCGACAATACGGTTGGCCAGACGTGATATAAACTCACGGTCATGCGAGACAAACAATAAGGCGCCTTGACGTGAAGCAAGATAGTTTTCAAGCCACAGCACAGAGTCTAAATCAAGATGGTTAGTTGGCTCATCGAGCAGCAATATATCTGGCTCAGTAGCGACAACACTGGCCAATAATGCGCGGCGCTGACGACCACCAGACAAAGCCGAAAATTGCATCTCGGGTTCGAGCTGAAACTGTGATATCACTTTGTCGATACGCGCAGCTACCGTCCAGGTATCGACTTCACTCATCGCCGCATGATGCGCATGATCGTCATCGGCGGCATGGTGGCTCTGTACTAACAAGCGCCCTGCTTCACCAAATGACAGCGCTATCAGTTCATAAACTGTTTTAGGTGTCTCATTCGGCACCGCTTGACTGAGGTAACCCAGCGTGACGCCTTGGTTGATTTTTCTTGTGCCAGAATCAAGCGCAAGCTGCCCAGCCAACACTTTCAATAAAGTGGATTTTCCGCAACCGTTACGACCCAATAAGGCGACGCGTTGACCTTTATTTAATTGAAAATCAATATTATCAAGTAAAGTTGGGCCACCAAGGTCTAATACGGCGTTATGTAAATTCAATAGCATAAGAAATAAAACAAGCAGTACAATTAAATACTATTAATAGCCAGGCGCTTATTTTGAATGGACAAGGCAAGCTCGCCTTTGATCATGCGCTGAATGTCATCACCAATCAATTGTGCCCGCCAACCATTTAAAACCAAACTGTCTTGGTCGCCACGCAAGGCCTGCTCTAAAGATTTACGTGAAGCCAATAGGTTGGCATTTATCTCATGCTCTTCTGCGCGTAGTTGTACCAAGGCCATTAATAAATCAACCAGAGCAGCATCGACAGGCGCTGCATTCATTTGCTTATCATTCACCGAAGCTGGCATTGGATCAGACTTGGCGACCTGCACTTCTTTTAACAATGCATCGTAATAACGTTCACCACTGCGTCCCTTTAAACTACGCACACGCGACAAACTGTCTCGGTCAGTCGGTAACACTGTTGCAATGTCGATTAATGCTTCATCACGCACAATCCAGTTACGTGGCTTGTTTGCACTGCGTGCTGTTTGCTCACGCCATGCGGCCAAGCGTTGTGCTGCACGCAAGCGAGTGCCTTTGAGTTTTTTAGTCGCTTTAATGCGGCGCCATGAATCTTCAATAGGTATAGCGTATTTTTCCATGCTGACCAATTGCTCAAAATCAGCGCTTAACCAATCGATTCGGCCACGCTCTGTTAAACCATCGCGCATTTTAGGATAAAGCTGCGCAAGGTAGCGCACATCACCTGCGGCGTAGTCAAGCTGTGCATAGCTCAAGGGGCGCTTGGACCAATCAGTACGCTGTTGCCCTTTAGCTAATTGCACACCAAGGGTTTGGTTAACCAATGTGGCGTAACCTACTTGCTCGGCAAAGCCCAATAATGGCGCAGCAAGTTGTGTATCGAAAACAGGCTGGGGAATACGTTGGCAGAGATGATAAAAAATCTCTAAATCCTGTGTCGCTGCATGGAACACTTTGACACAATCAGGGTTGAATAATAATTCAAGCACTGGCGCAAGATCATCAATTGCCAGCACATCGATACAGGCGCTTAGTGTTTGGTTGCCAATCTGTAACAGGCAAAACTCGGGATAATACGTGCTATCACGAACAAACTCGGTATCAACAGCAAGCCAGCTATCGTTACGCAACTGCTGACACAAATCGTTCAGCGCAGCGGTATTGTCAACAAACAGGAAATCAGGGGAATTATCAGAGTCTGGCATGGCGGCGCAGCATAGCGTGTTTTAGTGGGTTAGCATACCTTGATCCAACTTTATTCGTTTTCTGCGCCAAGCAGGATGCTTTCAATACAATAACCACTTTCGTTATAGACACCTGTCACGGTGACATTAATGGGATGACAACACACAGAGCAATCTTCAATATAACGACTATCGTTATTATCAGGGTCGATATACAAGGTAATGGTTTCGCCGCAGTAGGGACATTGATCTTGCCAATCGAGCCAACCCGTCATGATTTACCGGTTATTATGTATTGGTGAAACGTCAATCGGCTCTGGTCAATTATTCAGCAACACTGTTTTTTCGTGATTGCAGATAGGCATCACGAATCGTCGCGTAGGGATCAATAGAGTCGTCAGTTAAGGTTTCATAGGTATCATTATCCAGAGACAAATTATTAACGCTATCAAATACTTTAACTGCCAACGCATCCTGGTTGTTAAAAATGCGATAGACAGGATCAACCGCTGCATCACCTAATAGACCGATGCCATCTCTGGCACTGCTAGGACCTAATAATGGAATAACAATATATAGCCCATGACCAAGACCATAAGTGCCCAGGGTCTGGCCAAAGTCTTCCGAGTGTTTCTTGATATTGAAATGCTTGTCCGCCGGGTCGAACAAACCCACAATACCAATAGTCGTATTAACACCAAAGCGCGCCAGCTCGGTGCCTGCTTGTTTAAGTTTGAGCTGTAATAAGGCATTAATAACGCGCATCGGTGTCAATAAATTTGAAAAAAAGTTTGAACCTGACTTTCTAACCGGCTTTGGTACAACACGCAGACCTCTGGCAACTGGCTTAATCACATAACGATAAGCTTTATCGTTAAACCAAAAAATCCCGCGATTAACAGGTTCAAGTGGATCCCAGACTATTAACTCTTCAATATCGAACTCTGCCTCTTCTGCCAACACGGCTTCGTCAGAGAAATCATCGTCGGCGAATTCAGCATCATCAAATTCTGGCAACTCATCGGCATACAATGAAAATGGCAGCACAAAGCTTAACAGCACTAATGCCGTATAAATAAACCGAAAAAAGGAGGTGCTTGCTAGCGTCATCTTAACTGTTCTCTTGTTTTCTGGGCGCATCATTATTTTTTGGCTGCAAAATCATAAATCCCCTGTACGCAATCAAACATCACGCTTTTATATAGTTTGACTAGTGTAGTGTCCTGACCCGAATAAAAGTAGCTATTCGTCATTCCGGCAGTCTTTTAGCCGAAATAATGGACACTGGGTCTGCGTCAAGGTGGGTGAGTAGTTACGTTTTGACTATATTGGCATACAATATTCAAATAATCACTTGGGGTAACGTTTATGATCGAAGGTTCTGGCACAAACATCTGGCAAGTATTACTCTTTGGCGCCGCCGCATTATTAATAATCTTTATATTCAAGCCCGGTCTCAAAGCAACCTTTCAACAAAGCAGCGAGGCTGAAAACAAAGACTGGCTCGGCGTTCTCGTGCCAGTAGGCATAGTAGTTTTATTTGTATGGCTGTTAATTTCCCTAGTTTAACCAAGCTTTAGTCAAGCAAAATTGCACGCGATTGTATCCATGCAGGAGCTTGCTCATACCATGCCCAACCAGACAAGGAAAAAGCGGCCACTATCAATATTGAGACGATCAAGTAGCTTCTATACCGAGAAATTTCTGGCTTACTGGAAATAGCAAGCTGCTGTAATTTAGACCAAGCCTGCTTCACGGCCTCGTGTATTGGCTGCCGACTATCGGCTGCGTGCTCTTGGGGTGCAAATATTTTAGTTAGCTCATTACGCAAATAAACATTTTCTGGCTTGCCCCATGGAAACTCACTGTCATCAGAAAACACCAGGTAACCCTTGGCACAGCACTGGCCAAGCAGTTTATTGATCGCAATAGTCTGTGACTGTAATTCAACCAAAGGGTTAGCAAAACGAAAACTGCGTTGACGAACTGTTTGGGTCCATTGATCAACATTGGCATCGCCAAATATCTTGCCAGCGAAGGGTTTCTCGTTGAGAATCGCGATTTGATCCGACATTAATAACAAATGAGAGATATAAACGTCGCCGCCAAGACCGTCTGGCACAAAAATATCGTGCATGGTGTCATCGGCAATACGCTTAAATATTCTTAAACGCTTGCGCGTGCGTAAGGCATCAAGCAAACCCGGCAATAGAATGAGCAAGGCGAGCAATAGCAGCGTCAAAATTAGCAACGCAAACCAAAATGGCTCAAGCCAAAAGCGCTGAAAAAAAACCTGCAGTGGTAGAAAAAAATAATCCAATGACTTACCTAAAACAAAATTAAACTATACATATATTAGAGTGTGGCCACGCCTTCGCGGAGCCTGCTCCGTGCTTGACACGGGGGGCAGGCTTTTGGGGTGCTACGCGCCCTTTAGAATGAATTTTTTATCTTATACCCTATTTTGTTTTAGCCTGCGCTGCGGAATAATTCTTTTCAACATAATCACTAACAAGGCTCTGAAACTCGTTAGCAATGTGATCGCCTTTTAAGGTAATATGACGCTCACCGTCCACATACACAGGCGCCACAGGCCGTTCGCCCGTGCCAGGTAAACTGATACCAATATTGGCATGCTTGCTTTCACCAGGGCCATTTACTACACAGCCCATTACGGCAACTGTCATATCTTCAACACCAGGATATTGCTTACGCCAAACGGGCATTTGATGACGCAAATACGATTGAATATCTTGTGCTAACTGTTGAAAATATTCGCTAGTAGTGCGGCCACAACCTGGGCAGGCAATAACAGTGGGGGTAAATGCACGCAAACCTAGCGATTGCAAAATTTCCTGTGCAACTAACACTTCTTGCGTGCGATCACCACCGGGCTCGGGTGTTAACGAAATACGAATGGTGTCGCCTATACCTTCTTGCAATAGCACGCTGAGCGCGGCGGTCGAGGCGACAATACCTTTTGTACCCATACCCGCTTCGGTCAAACCTAGATGAAGCGGGTAATCACTGCAAGCAGCCAAATCACGATAAACTTTGATGAGATCTTGCACACCTGACATCTTGCACGACAGAATAATTTTGTCATGGCCAAGACCCAACTCTTCAGCCTTGGCAGCGCTGGACAAGGCCGATTCAATCAAAGCAGCATGAGTCACTTCATTAAGCGGTCTTGGTGTTTTGCTGGCGGCGTTATCGTCCAGCAGTCGTGCTAATAAGTCTTGATCGAGACTACCCCAGTTAACACCAATACGAATCGGTTTATCGTACTGACAGGCAAGTTCAATCATCTTGGCAAACTGTGGGTCACGGCGACTGCCTTTACCGACGTTACCAGGATTTATTCGATATTTGGCCAATGCCTCAGCGCAAGCTGGGTGTTTTTCAAGCAAGGTGTGGCCGTTGAAATGAAAATCACCCACTAACGGCACATCAACGCCCATAGCATCGAGACGATCTCGAATATAGGGAACTTGTCGTGCAGAGTCTTCGTTATTGACGGTAATGCGCACTAATTCTGAACCAGCCTTTGCCAACTCTGCAACTTGCTGCACAGTTGACTCAAGATCGGCAGTGTCTGTGTTAGTCATCGATTGCACAACGACCGGTGCGCCAGCACCAACGGTATATTTGCCTACTTTTACTGCCACTGTCGCTCGCGGCTGCACCCTAAGGGAATGCGATGGTATTTTCGAGGAAGCATCCCATGCTTTCCCGGAGCCTGCCCCGTGCTTGACACGGGGGTCAGGCCTCTTGGGGTGTATCACACTCTCTACCTTGCTCATGCTATTACTACTATCTCCCAGATTATTAGACACGAACCATTCGCCTTCGCATTGTAAACGATTAGCACTGTAACAGGACACAAAGGCGAGTAAAGAAGCACACAACATGAGTCATAAACACAAACGTTATCGAAATGAAAATTATTCTTATTTATCTTTAAAAAACAATAACTTAAGTTGACCAAAAAGCTGCCGAATGTTAGTCTTACGGTAATAGTAAATACGACTAAATTCTCACCGATCTGAACGTAAAAACAGGTGGTGATATCATTAAGGAGTTCATGCGATGAAAGGCGATGCAAAGGTTCTGGAGTTTTTAAATGGTGCATTAAAAAATGAACTGACGGTAATTAATCAATATTTTTTGCACGCCAGGATGTATGACAACTGGGGCTTTAAAAAACTCGGCAAAATGGAATTTAAAGAATCCATTGATGAGATGAAACATGCCGATCAGATCATCGAGCGTATTT
>JAESQP010000036.1 GCA_016765075.1 Gammaproteobacteria bacterium | reverse complement strand
TTTTTTCAGAACTGTTTGGCTGGAAGTTTGTGGATTGAGGGGATGATTATTGCAGTTTTAATGATGGTCGGCTCGATGGTGGATTTTATAAATCAAATAATGTGGCATCGACAAAAACTGGTAGCGCACTACTTGTCTTCTACAGCGAAGAGTTAGACCATGCCGTTGGTCGAGTCGAGAATGCAGGCGGCACCCCAAGAGTACTTCCTCAATAATGCTGGCGCATTCCTTCAGGGCGTAAAATTATTAAGCCGATCTTTTCATTCCCGGGTGGCCGACGGTTTCATTTTGCTGACCCAAACGGCAATGAGTTTGCGATTTGGTCTGAGCAGTAAAAATAACGCTGTTAATTAACGCAGAGTTAAGGGGTTTCGAGAACAGGCGGTTTTTTTGCGTTCTTTGCAAAAAAGTGCGTATTCTCGAAATCCCTCTTGAACGTTTTGTTATAAGCCGCCATCACCGTAACTCCAGCTTTTTTGCTATTTCCAAAACACATTCTTGTGCTGCTACATTGTTACTTATTTTAGCAAGTTCACCAGCACATAATAAGGCATAATTATTGGCAAAATTAAGTGTATCCTTTACGAAATCATCACTGTAGCTACTTTTTATACATGTATCTTCAACTCTTCGGCTTATCTGGGCAGCTCCAGCATGAGTTAGGCTGTTTAAGTTGCTCCAATTTTCTTTCTTTGGTTTTGAAACACCTTTTCCGCATTCTTTCTCAATACCTTCAATTAGTAGAGAAAATTTTAGATCAAATTTGTCTTTACGTAATTTCTCGATATCTTTTTGAGATGAACAATGGTAAAACCACATTCCTTTTACATGGGATTCAAAAATGCTTCTCAGTAAAGTGCTAGCCGATCCATAAAGTCGATTTTCAATTAAAACAATAACAGAGCGATGATGCTCTAAACTTATAGAAAAAATGAAGAAGCTACTATATTCCGGTCTTTATTCTTAAATTTTATTCCATTTAGACTTTCGTCAAAACGATTAGCAATAGCATAGGAATGCTTTACCAAAGAGTTCATTGCACTCTCCTAAGGCTTATAACAGCCTGTTAAACCGCAATAGGTGCTTTGATGCCTGGGTGTGATTGGTAATTCTCTAGGGTGAAGTCGTCGTATTTAAAATCAAAGAGCGAACGAACATTGGGATTAATTTTCATCGTTGCTAAGGGTAATGGCTCACGTGACAGTTGTAAATCAACCTGGTCTAGGTGATTTGAATACAAATGTGCATCGCCGAAAGTGTGAATAAAATCCCCGGGTTCTAAGTCGCAGACTTGCGCGATCATTAAGGTTAGTAAGGCGTACGAGGCGATATTAAACGGCACACCGAGAAAGATGTCAGCACTACGCTGGTATAGCTGGCACGACAAACGCCCGTCCAACACATAAAACTGAAATAGTGAATGGCACGGTGGTAAAGCCATATTGGCTACTTCGGCGACATTCCAGGCGCTGACGATAAGACGGCGCGAGTCAGGGTTGTTTTTGATGCCGTCGATCAGATTGCTGATTTGATCGATATGGCCACCATCGGGCGTTGGCCACGAGCGCCATTGATGGCCATAAACAGGGCCAAGTTCGCCCTGCTCATCGGCCCATTGATCCCAAATCGACACACCATTTTGTTTCAGATAGGCGATATTGGTATCACCCTTTAAGAACCAAAGAAGTTCGTGGATAATGGACTTAAAATGCAGCTTTTTGGTGGTAACTGCTGGGAAACCGTCATTTAAATTGTAGCGGCATTGGTAGCCAAACAGACTCAGGGTACCGGTGCCAGTGCGGTCTTCTTTGCGTGTGCCATGATCTCGCACATGGCGCATTAAATCGAGATATTGCTGCATGGGGAATTGTCCCGGATTTGGTCAGGTACTCAGGTTTTGTGTCATTTTGTGAAATGGAAGTCGCTGACGGAACAGCTTGCCTTGTTGATGATCGCCGTTGGCGTAATATTTGCTGCGGCCGCTGGGTTCGTTATAGCCAGTAACCGCCCAATGATTATCGTGTTCTATCACTTGATAGGGGGCATGTTTTTCCATGTCTGGTACCTTGCTCGCGATGCTATTCAAAGCGACAGCAAAAGCGTTATCGTAATCGCACTCTCTGGCAAGTGCCAGGCCGGGTATAGCTAGTAATAGCAGCAGTAGGGCTGGCCCCGCTTTCATGTTGTTGCCGCCGTTTTTTGCTTTTGGGCATAAATAATTAGACCAAAGCCTAATAGAATCATCGGTATTGACAGTATCTGACCCTGAGTCAACCAGTCAAACGCACGGTAGCCAAGGTGCTCATCCGGAATACGCACGAACTCGACGGCGAACCTGAAGACCCCATAAAACAGCAGGAAAAGCCCCGATATTAATCCCATTGACTGTGGCCGTCGCGACACAAGAAAAAGAATGGTAAATAACACCAAGCCTTCTAATGCTGCTTCGTAAAGCATTGAGGGGTGGCGCGGGATGTTGGTGGCTGATCTGCCTGTTTCAAAAATCATGGCCCAGGGCGCATCGCTGGCTTTGCCCCATAACTCACCGTTGATAAAATTGCCGATGCGTCCGGTAAATAGCCCGATGGGTGTCAGTACGGCGACAAAGTCGGTAACCTGCAAGAAGCATTTCTTTGTCTTGCGGCCAAATAGCCACATGGCAACGATGACGCCGATAAGTCCGCCGTGAAAGGACATACCGCCCTCCCATATGCGAATGATACGGCTTGGGTCGGCAACGATACTGGCAAAATCATAAAACAGCATATAGCCGAGTCGTCCGCCAACGATGACGCCCATGGCACCATAGAAGATGACATCACCCACTTGTTCAGCGGTCCAATTGACGTGTGGCTGCTTGCAACGGTGAACGCCTAACCACCAGGCGCCGGCAAAGCCAAGAAGGTACATGATGCCGTACCAGTGGATAGGTAGGGAGCCGAGGTTAATTGCTATCGGGTCGATGTTGTGGGTATAAGCCATGCGCGGCGAGTATATACCCATCACGGATAGGTTTCCCACTAAATTGCACACCCTGCTTGATCTGTAGCGGCGTTATCATTTCTCGCAATAGAATGACTATTGCTCGTCATTCTGCCTTGCTACAAATCAAGCATGGCGCCACTTTAGTAGGAAACCTGTCCGTGATGGGTAGTGCAGCTTTATTTTGGTGGCTTACACCGTATAATGGATGCCATTTTGCGTGGTTGCAGCCTGGTATTATAACGTTGCGCGCCTGTTTGTTTACCCAGTTTTTTATCACGATAGAGGATTTTTATTATGCATAAGGGCGAAACTCTGACCCAATTTATTATTGAGGAACAACGTCGTACCCATGGCTCGGGTGACTTTAGTGGTTTATTGGCGGATATTGAAACAGCGTGCAAGCGTATATCCTCAGCGGTAAATAAGGGGGCTTTAATTGGCGCTTTGGGTGCGTTGGAAACTGAAAATGTTCAAGGTGAAACCCAGAAAAAACTGGATATCATTTCTAACGACATGAT
>JAESQP010000035.1 GCA_016765075.1 Gammaproteobacteria bacterium | reverse complement strand
ATTAGGTGCGGCTGAGCAAAGCAATTCGGTTCGATTGCAGGTCGATAGTATGCTGGCTTCACTGGCAGGCGTTTTGCCGATGAGCTCACGCAAAGCATCGAGTAATCGCTCGGGCGCGAATGCCACGCGCTCACGCACTGCAAGCGGTGCGGTCTTGTGGTTTATTCCGATGGCAATTAATGGCGTCAAGGCGATTACCGGGCAGGTGGGTGCTAGGGAGCCTCTGACTAAGTCATGAACGAAAATCTTGAGTCCAAAATGTCCAACTTCTTCGTTGTGAATCTTCGTAATAGCTGGCTATTGCGTACGATTCACGCCTCGAATTTGAACATTCTGGCTCCCAACCTTTCTCGCCCAGACTTAATCAGAGGCTCCCCAGTGTGTCTATTGGTGCAATATAACAGGTAATTATAGCAAACTGAGGGTATTAGCAAGTGATGGTTTTGCCGCCAGACGGAGCAAACTGCTGCCAGTGTTGTTAATTTGGTGTGGCTAATTCTAGTATTTCAGCAAGTGCATACTGATGGAGCGCTCACAGGAGGCGTCACAGACGCCATTGTGTAGCACATGACTGAAAGATCAAAAAGCCATCATTTTGGCAGCATAATACGGGAATCCGGTTTGATTTTTGTTGCCGCTTTTTAGGCATTTTCGTTGTTTTTTTCTCAAACTTATGCCAATTTTATGTCGTGATAGGGGGAAAGATGCCGTTTTGCCAGTAAAACAAGCGTAATTGCAAAGTAACACGAGGGCTAATGACTAGGCTGTATACCGCTAAATTGTTTTTGAGATGGGCTTGAAGTAGGTCTTGTTAGAGGTGTCCCTAGATAGAGCAAAAGACAGTGACGAGTGTGTTGAGCCTCTTTTTAGTGGTTCAATCGCGCTATCATGAAGCAGAAAAACAGGCCAAGTCTGTGTCACAAACTGCGATCTGAGGGCGCGATGGTGGCAGGCTGCCTATGCTGAAGTGTTGCTGCATGAGGTGAAATAACAGCAGAGCAAGTTTGGGCATAAGGCTTGCTAGCTACCTTAAGGAGCCTGATTTATTCTGGACGAATAGATCAGGCTCCTTAATCTAAAGCAAATTGATACACACACGATAACTGGCCGTTACCCCGGAGAAGAAAAAAGGGTATATATGCCAGATTGGATGCGAGAGCCAGTATACGGAGGCTAAATGCCAGGATCGAGACGATTGCGATGTTTAAGAGCGCTGCGAGGCGTTGTCGCTACAGTATTAGTGCTGGTCTTGTCTTTGATTGTTACGCCAGCATGGTCAACTCAACCAGCCAGTTCGGCATCTCTTCAACAAGATAATGCTTACGACATATTGGTGGGTTTTCTTGCTTTTGATGGCGGCCAGTTTGCTGTTGCAACAAGGCATTTCCTGCGCGTGGCACAAGTCTATCCCGATGGTAAAATTGCTGAATATGCCATGCGTTCAGCACTGTTGGCGGATGATCGTGAAACAGCGCTTGTCGCCGGTAGGTTGTGGTCACGACTCGCCCCCGATGAACTGGTAGCTATTGAGTTTCGTGTCCGCGCTTATTCACGCCTTGCTGCGATAGAGCATGCCGTTGATGAGTTGGAGCGCTTGCGTCATTTGAGCCTCGGTGATGGCTACCATGGTTATTTACCCTTGTTGCCTTTGTTGTTTCGTGACCCCAGTAACCTTGTCGCTGTAAAAATAATGCAACGTTTAGTGCAAAGGCATCAACACGATGTCTATGCACATTTTGCTATGGCAGATCTTGCGACACGCTTTCGTTTGCATGCGTTGTCTCTCAGTGAAAGTCGTCGGGCGCTTGATATCCAGTCTGATTTTAGTCCTGCAGCAGTACAGTACGCCTCATCGTTGCAGAGTTTAGATAAAAGCCAACAAGCGCTAGACCACCTTTTTCGTTTTTTGCAAAAATTTCCAGCGGATGTGCAAGTACGTACATATTATGCGCGTTTGCTTGCTGGCTTAAACCAGTCAGTAGAAAGCTATGCTCAATATTTGATTTTGACAGAATATGATAGTGACAATGAAGACACTATTTATTCCTTAGCAAACATGGCCTACAAGCTTGAAGATTACGCTGCTGCCTGGCGTTATTTCCTGGAGCTTGTTGTGCGTGGTGAGCGCAGTGAAGAGGCTAAGTTCATGTTGGCTAAAATTGAAGAGAAAAACGGCAACATCGATGCGGCAGTATCATGGTATCGCTCGGTTGGTGCCAGCCAATTCTTTTTTGATGGCCAGGTGCGTGCGGCGGAGTTATTTGTCGAGCAAGGCCATTTTGATGTGGCGCTGGCGGCAATACGTGAGTTGCGCGAGTCGAATCCGGTAGGTCATCTAGCCGATGTAATTTTACTTGAAGGCAGTGCATTGGTCGCAGCGGGACGTATTGATAGTGCTTATAAGTTGTATACACGTCATTTCGACGGGCCACCAAAACAGCATACCCAATTACTGTATGCGCGTGCGATGTTATCTCGTGACAGAGGCGATCATGCCGCGTTTCGTCACGACTTGATGGCAGCGTTGGAAATCGATGAAGATCATCAAGCCAGCTTGCTTGAGTTGGGTATGGCGCTGGTCGCCGACAAACACTATGAACAGGCGGGTGTTTATTTACAGCATGCCTTATCGCTGGAGCCCACTGATCCAGCTACCTTGACGAGCTACGGTTGCTTACAATTACGCATGGGTCAGCACATTTTGGCAGTGTCTTATCTTGAGCAGGCAGCGCGGCTTGATGATGACCCGCTGATCTCAGCGTACCTTGGCGAAGCGCTATGGCAAACAGGCAGCATGGATCGCGCGCGTATGACCTGGCATCAAGGTTTGGTTAACGCGCCTGATAACAAGTTACTCAATATATTAATTCAAGGGGATCGTTTACCGTAAGGAATGCGAGCTTGGTCGCCCACCCTATTGCTGAATGGGGTATGCTTATTAAGGTGTTTAAGGCGCTATACTAAATTGCAAACTTGGATTTTCTGGCTCAGAGCGCTTTGTCTCCAATGGCTATATTGACCCTTTAATTGTTTATGCGAATAAGAAACAATCAATCGTTACCCGTCAAGGCTCGGTTTTGCCGGGGCGGCACGTGGCAATCTTGCCTGTTTAGGCTCGTGGTAATAGTCGTATTTACCGGTTTGGCCTCATGCGTCAATACTAAGAAGAGCGAACGATCGACCGCTACGGTTGCCACACAGCAAGCAACGACGGCACCATCACTTGATAAAGAGGATCTCTATGATTTCCTCGTTGCAGATCTTTCAACGCAAAGACAAAACTATGATGTTGCAGCCGCTAATTATTTTAATTTAGCGCGACGCACTGCAGATGCCTCATTAGCTGAGTCAGCCGCACGTTCTGCTATGCAAAGTGGTGATAGCAAACAAGCGCTAAGCGCATTGGAATTATGGCTTGATATCAAGCCTGATGATGAACGTGCGTTGGCTTCTGTGGTACGTCTTTATCTTAGCGAACAGCGTATTGATGACGCCTATGCAAGACTTGAGCAAATTCGTAATGGCCGGGGAAAAGAAGAGGGCAAAGGGTTTTTATATGTTGCGCGCTTACTTGCAGCAACGCGCCAACGCGAAGCCGCAACCGAGTTGATAGATAGGCTAACGGCTGCACATGACGGTGATATCGACGCATCCTATGCCAGGAGTTATCTCGCCTTGCAGTTTGGTCAGTATGAACGTGCCAATAGCGAGTTAGAGCCAGTATTGCAGCAACGCGGTGACCAGCAACAAGTCATTTTGCAAAAGACTTTGATACTGCGTCGTATGCAAAAAAATGACGAGGCTGCTGAATTTCTAGCGGCAGCGCTGGCAAAGCAGCCAAATAATGTTGATTTGCGTTCAACCTATGCCGGTTTATTGATTGATATTGAGCGTTATGAAGATGCCTTAAGCCAGTATCAGCGCTTGTCAGAGTTGGCGCCTGACAATGATCAGGTGGTTTTTGCCAGCGGCTTGTTGTTATTACAATTACAACAAATTGATGCCGCCCAAGCACAATTTGAGGCCTTGTATCAGCGTGGGTCATCCAATCCAGGCGTGCCTTATAATCTGGCGCGCATCGCTGAAGTGCGAGAAAATATCGGCGACGCTCTGCGTTTATATTCGCAGGTGACAGGGGGGCAAAATTATACTGACGCGCAAATTCGTATTGCCGTTTTGACAGCAATGCAAGGCGATATTCCAGCGGCACGTGCACAGCTAAGTGTATTGCGTACCAATATTCCGGCGATGGCAACGCAGGCCAGCCTTACTGAAGGGGGCTTGTTACAGGACGCCAAGCTTTATGACGATGCTATTGCAGTTTACACCGAAGCGTTGGCGACTCAGCCAGATAATGTGCAACTCTTATATGCGCGCAGCCTGGCCTATGCACAAATAGATCGTTTTGAATTGTTTGAACAAGATGCACAAGCGATTCTTGCTCGCGAGCCGGACAATACCGACGCGCTGAATGCGTTGGGCTACTATTTAGCCGATAGGACGACACGCTATGATGAGGCAGAAAAATATATTAAGCGCGCACTTGAGCTTGAAGGCGACAGCCATTTTATTCTCGACAGTTATGGTTGGCTGCAATTTCGTTTAGGTAATTATGACGAAGCCCTCAGCTATATTCGCCGGGCATTAGAGATTCAGTCTGACGCTGAAATTTCAGCGCACCTGGGCGAAATTCTTTGGGTGACGGGTAAGCGTAGCGAAGCACGTCGCGTTTGGCGTGAGGCAGCAGAGCAAGACGCTGGAAATGAAGTGTTACAAGAAGTAATGCAGCGTTTTGGCCTATAGCTCCTAAAATCTAATTCTATTTGTGTTGAAATCTTATACTGATTTTTATTGCCGTATTGTCGCAGTTGTTTGGGTGGTGTGCTGGCTTGCCTCATGCAGCACGGTGCCTAAACCAGCTATTGTTGACGCCTCTGATAATGTGCAAGCTCTATGGAGCGAACACCAGCGGCAACTAGCGCATTACTCGCAATGGAGCACCAAAGGGCGGGCTGCACTGCGTAGCGAGAGTGACAGCGGGAGCGCCACGTTAACATGGCAGCAAGACAATGCCAGTTACCACGTTAGACTGGCTGGGCCATTCGGCCAGGGTGCTGTCACTATCGACGGTAATAATGATAGCGTGAGTGTGCATATTGCTGGCCAGCCAGCGGTAGTAACCAACGATGCCGAGTCCTTGCTATTGCAACACTTAGGTTGGGCCGTGCCGGTGTCCTCATTGTCGTACTGGTTGCGCGGCTTGCCGGCGCCAGGTCAGGTTGACGCCATTGCATTGAATGAGTCAGGCGTGCTCGATCAGCTCAAACAACAAGGTTGGCAAGTTGATTATTCTGCCTATCGGCCATTACGCGGCGTTAAACTGCCACGTAAAATTCAAATCAAAAATGACAGCTTACGTTTAAAGTTAGTGTTGGATCGTTGGCGCCTTGGTGAAAAACAATGAACACTAGTATGTTTCACACGATGGTTAAGTGCACATAAAGGTGCCCTGAAATGACTGCCTGGCCAGCGCCCGCCAAACTCAACTTATTTTTGCATATTACCGGTTGTCGAGATGATGGGTATCATGTCTTACAAACCGTTTTTCAGTTACTGGATTTTGGTGACCAGCTTAATTTTGACATTACTGATGATGGCGTGGTGACGCGAGTTAATGAGATTGACGGTGTGTCAGCCGATGAAGATTTGGTGGTACGTGCTGCGCGTTTGTTGCAGTCGCATGTACAATGTCAGCAAGGGGTGCGTATTTATCTCGACAAGCGACTACCCTTGGGCGGTGGCCTCGGTGGCGGCAGTTCTGACGCTGCGACAACGTTGGTGGCCTTGAATCAGCTCTGGCACACACAGTTGAGCGAGCAGGAATTATTGCAATTAGCGCTTAAACTGGGCGCTGATGTGCCGGTATTTGTTTATGGGCGGTCGGCCTGGGCTGAGGGTATTGGCGAGCAATTAGAGCCAATTGACCTGCTTGAACGCTTGGGTGAGCGCTATTATTTGGTCATTACGCCACCGTGTCATGTTAATACCAAAGAAATATTTTCATTACTTGAATTGACAAGGAATTGTCCTCCCATCACAATAGCGGGATTTTTCCGCGGTATTGGCATTAATGTCTTTGAATCAGTGGTTGCACGTCGCTACCCTGCCGTTCTCGAAGCCTTAGCCTGGTTGGCCGATTATGGTAAGCCGCGGATGACAGGAACCGGAGCATCGGTTTTTGCCAGCTTTAAAAATGAAGCCGAGGCGCAGCAAATCTTGGCCAAAATGCCGAGTAAGTGGCGTGGCTTCGTTGCAAAAGGGCTAGATGTATCACCGTTGCGGAGCCTGTTGGATTTAGGTGACCGTAGCGAGGGAAAGCTATTTTGAGTTTATTTTTTGATTGTTTGAGGCGTACTCCAAGGGCATTTCCGTTGGGCAAATATTGAGCATATTTACCAACAGTAGGCGTTTTTAGGCGACAAGAAGGATTGGAAAAAGGAGCCAAAATGGCTTTCTTGCAGTAGATTTATCCTAAGTCCGACAGGCTATTAGCGCGAAGTCGTGTGTCAATGTCGATTTAGAAGTTGTTGTAGAGCAGAGGATGGGGTGTAGCCAAGCGGTAAGGCATCGGGTTTTGATCCCGTGATCCCAGGTTCGAACCCTGGCACCCCAGCCATATTTTTTTGGCCGATGATTACCCCTGTGATCTAGTGAACTACAGGGGCGTTAAGGTCAACGCATAGTTAAAGGTGCAACGTGGGTTTTTACGATGTTCATTGATAAGACGATGATGGTGTTTTCAGGTAACGCCAACCGGCCACTGGCCAAAGAGATCGCACGTCATTTGAATGTTCCTTTGGGTAAAGCCTTTGTGAGCAGTTTTAGCGATGGTGAAATCCAGATTGAGTTGGCTGAACATGTACGTGGGCGCGATGTGTTTGTTATTCAACCAACGTGCAAGCCGACAAACGATCACATTATGGAATTGTTGATGATGGTCGATGCCTTGAAGCGTTCGGCAGCAAGTCGCATCACTGCAGTGATGCCGTATTTTGGTTATTCGCGACAAGATCGCCGACCGCGTTCTGCGCGAGTACCGATTAGTGCCAAGGTAGTAGCCGATATGATTGCTAGTGTCGGTACTGATCGTGTGTTGACAGTTGATTTGCACTCGGATCAGATACAAGGATTTTTCAATATTGGTGTCGATAACGTCTATGCGTCACCGGTGTTGCTTGGCGATATCTGGCGTCGAGTGGGCGTTAATCCCATGGTGGTTTCGCCTGATGTTGGTGGTGTGGTCAGAGCGAGAGCGATGGCCAAGCGCTTGGATGATGCCGACCTTGCCATTATTGATAAACGCCGGCCTCAGGCTAATATGGCCAAGGTGATGAATATTATTGGTGATGTTGAAGGCCGTACATGTGTCTTGGTAGACGATTTGGTTGATACCGCAGGCACATTATGCGCAGCATCGTGTGCGCTAAAGGACGCAGGCGCAGCAAAGGTGTTTGCTTATTGTACTCATGCGGTGTTATCAGGGTCTGCAGTAAAGAATATTGAAGGCTCGCAAATTGATGAGTTGGTGGTTACGGATACCATTCCGTTAAGTGATGAGGCGCAGGCGTGTGGTCGAATACGACAATTGAGTATTGCCGAAATGCTGGCAGAGACAATGCGCCGTATTAATGCCGAAGAGTCCGTCAGCTCCTTATTTATAGATTAGAGTCACCCGAGTTGGTGGCTTAACAAGATGCGTAAGCATTCCTCACTGGTCGCAAGTGAGGATTTTTTGGTTCCGGGCTATTAAAGCCAGAGCCTTGATTATATTTGGAGAACAACATGAGTTTTGAATTTAAATTAAGCCTGGAAACACGCGCAGATAAGGGGAAGGGTGCGAGCCGCCGCCTACGTCATAGCGATATGGTGCCGGGTATTGTTTATGGTGATGGAAAAGACAGTATATCGGTATCGATTGCGCATAAAGATTTAGCCTATCAATTGGATAACGAAGCATTTTACTCGCACATTCT
>JAESQP010000034.1 GCA_016765075.1 Gammaproteobacteria bacterium | reverse complement strand
CGCATCCCTGAATATTATGACGCGACTCGATATAATCGGGGTTGTTATAGCTAAGCCATACTGTCCCCGCCGCATCCGCCCAGACCAATGCTTTTTGCGGCAAATCAATGGCTGCTGTTTGCTGACATTGCATCAACAATGTGCCAATTTTTGGATTACCAAAAATGATCAATTCAGTCGGACGCAATTTTTTACCCAGTTCCCACGCCGCTTCAGCGTGTTTCACTCGGGCAAATATTGTCATGCCTTTATCAAGTAGGATTCGCTCGAGACGATTCGCGGTTAACTCAACATCGTGCTGACTTTTTACTGTGACGAGGCCATTATTATTAGCCATCACAAATGGCGATACAAGAAACACTAACAATACACACATTATCTTGCCCATCAGTAAATTACCTCTTTAATTAATATGAACATAAATCGACAAAAAATATTTTTACAGCGAAGCTCATCGTGACTCACACTACCAAGCCCTGTTTTATTATGATGCGCTATGTAGCTACCAAATGTGCCTTGCCCCCAGAAGAGTGCTGGTCACCGGGATGACGTTTCTCACCAATACGTAGCAGGCTCGGCAACAGCACTAAAGTAAATACCGTACTCACCATCATGCCACCAACAATCACGCCTGCTAAACCACGATAGAGTTCACTACCTGCGCCTGGTATTAACAATAATGGCAACATACCAAAAATGCTGGTGAGGGTCGTCATGAGTATGGGTCTTAAACGAATATGTACCGCATTATTAACGGCATCACGACGTGACATACCTTCACGCTCAGCAGCACGGGTTTGATACACCAGCAAAATCGCGTTATTTATTACTAAGCCCAGTAAGATAACAAAACCAATCATGGTTAATAAATCCATTGATTGATGCATATAAAGATTCATTACGGCGAGCGCGCTGACACCACCGACTGTTGCTAATGGAATGACCAACAAGACTAGCAAACTGTCTTTAAATGAACGGAATAATGCGCTCATCAACAAATAAAGAATCACTATGGCTAGACTAAAAGCACCTAACATCGCTTCTAGCGCAGACTCCAGCTTGTTGGCGCTGCCGCTGTAGCTAATACTGGCATCGGGTGGCAGTTGCTCAAATATAGCCGGTTCATATTCTTGCTTTAATTTATTTAAGGCTACTTCCAGTGAGACATCCTCTGGTGGCCTTACTTGTAAGGTAACGGTGCGCCGACGATCCAGCCGACGCAATTCATTGGGGCCTGCGGTACGTTGCATCTCGACCATTTCACTCAATGGCAACACCCCTGCATTGGGTGTTGCTAGTGGCGTGCTCATTAATTCCTCAGGCACATCCCACGGCGTTGCACGTAGCACGACATCCAAGGTTTCTTCACCATCAAAATAATCTGCAACCAATAAACCATCGCCCAAGGCGCGCACTATCGAACCCATGGTTTCGCGACTCCATCCTGCCTCACGAATACGCTCCTCGCGCGGTAATAAACGTAACTCGGGATTATCTAAGGCTAAACCGGGGAAAGGCCGAATACGCGAACCTGGAATAATTTGTGGAATCAAACTAAATGACTCACGTGCTGCCGCCAGGATTGCTTCTAAATCACGGCCCTGTATATTGACATCAATACTGTGATCAGTGCCTGTGCCGGCAAATAAAGACGCTTGCAAGGCAACGCCAATCGTATCGGGCAAGGTGCTCACCACACCGTTGAGCACTGGCAACAGGTCTCTGGTCCGTTCTGGTTCAATCGTACGGCCACCTAAAAAGGCACCGTTCGCTGTCACCACAAAGAAATAATCTTTCATGTATGGCTGCATTGTGCCAGCAATATGTGGCGCCAATGTGTCGATAATTGCGTTGCCCATTTCATGTTCAGCAACATTAATGCTTTGACCGGGCGGAGGGTTAATAAACATTAATACCAGATTACGATTACCGGTCGGCAAGTAGTCAGCATCAGGTTTAAGTTCGACCACTATATAGAATGGCACAGTTAATAAAATAATAATCCACAAGGCACGCCGTAGTGGCCCATTGGTTAAGCGCATGACGAGGTTGGCTATGGCATTCCACCAGTGATGATGCGGGTCCTTCATCTCACTAGTGCGTAGCCAATTCATGGCCGCAGTGGGCAATACCAGCAGGGCAATAATCAAAGAAAAAATAACCGCAACGGCAATGGTTAAGGCTAAATCAGCAAACAATTGCCCCGCCTCTTGTTCTAGAAACACCACAGGCAAAAAGATGGCTACGGTGGTGGTTGTCGATGCCAGCAAGGCTCCCCACACTTGCAAGGTGCCACGCTTAGATGCCTTTAATGGATCCATCCCTTGCTCACGCAGGCGAACAATATTCTCGAGCACGACTATCGCCGCATCAAGCACCATGCCGGCGGCAAATGCAACCCCTGCTAGCGAAATGACATTGACCGTACGACCCGTCAAATCAAGAACAATAAAGGTAGCAAAAATAGAGGCAGGAATGGCTAAAGCAACAATAAGTGTTGCGCGCAAACGTCGCAAAAACCACCACAACACGCCAATGGCCAGCAACACACCTAAACCTAAATTACTGCCCACCAAGGCCAGCGATCGATCAATATAAACGGTTTCGTCATAGACTTGTTCAATAGACAAATTGGCGCGTTTAAGTGGGCCTTCGGATAACTCGGTCATTGCCTGCTTGAGGCCATTCATAACGCTAATAACATTAACGCCGGTCTCTCGATAGGCGTTTACCGCCATCGCCGGTTGACCGTTTTGAATAACAAAACCGACACGGTCGACTAATTTAAGCTCGACATCAGCAACATCGCGCAACAATACTGGGCTACCTTCGCGCCAATGGATAATCAGGTTTTCGAGATCATCAAGCTGATAGGCACCATCAAAACGTAAGGTGTAACTACGCCGACCCACATCAGCGTTACCCGCCGACACATCATCAGCACCAACCAACCCAAGCACTTCGGGCAATTGCACATCAAGTGCTGCGGCACGATAGGGGTCAAAAGTAATACGCACCTCGCGCTCACGGCCACCACGTACCTGTGATAAGGCAACACCCGGCACTCGCTCAAAGCGACTTTGCACCACTTCTTCGAGATAATCGTGATAACTGGCAATATCATTGCTATTGCCGTTGCTGGGTTTGATAATAAACCAGGCAATGGCGCGGCCATCGCCACCGCCTGTTGAAATAATCGGTTCATCGGCGTCGATGGGATAGCTAGGTACACGATTCAGACGATTAATGACTTCGAGTAAGGCGCGATCAAGCTTGGTACCGGTTTCAAAAGTTAAGGTAATCACGCCCGAGCCATTACGTGCCTGCGCTAACATCTGTGTCGCACCAGGCACACCACGTAGCGCGTCTTCTTGCGGCTCAATGATTTCGGATTCGATTTCCTGTGGTGCAGCAGAACGCCAGTTAGTGGTGACACTGATCTCGGGACGCTCGACTTCAGGCGTTAACTGCACCGGCAAACGCGCTAAACTGATCGCGCCAAACAGAAACGCTAATAACACGGCCACCGTAACGGTGACAGGATTAGCCAGCGCAAGTCGTAACAGATGCATTATTGCGTGGCCGTTTGCCCGGCGGATTGCCCGATGGTTTGACCTGCCGTTTGAATGGTAACTTTCTGACCCGGGCGCAAACGTTCACCACCGCGAATGACAACACGATCACCTGCCGCTAAATCACCATTAACCTCGATCCATTTACCATCGGCGTCACCCAAAATAACATCGACCGGTTCGGCTAACTCGTCATCGTTAATCCGATAAACACGGCTAGCGTTGGCACGCAACACCAGCGCATCACGTGGCACCACTAAAGATTGTTTGGCCGCACCCGTTGGTATGGAGACCCGTACCGACTGCCCCGGCCGCCAGGCCGGGTGCTGGAAATTTAGCCGTAGATCAGCCAGACGAGAAGCAATATCACCCACCGGCACCAGCGAGCGCAATGTCGCTAAAACTTGATCATTTGCCGACTTAACACGTAATGACGTATCAGCCTGGATATACCTCATTGAGGACAACGGTATGCGTACACGTACTTCCAAACTATTAATATCAATCAACTCAACAATGGCAGCGCCACTGTCTGCCCATTCGCCAGGCTGTAATAAACGTTGCGCAACAGTGCCATCAAAAGGGGCTTTGATGGCACTGCGCTCAACACGGTCTTTAGCCTGAGCAAAGCGCGAACGTGCCGCAGCCAAAGCGCCTTGCGTGGCATCACGGTCAGACTGCGTTTGTTCTAACTGGGTACGTGCTGCGTGATTGGTTTTTGCAAGCTGTTGTAAGCGTTCAACCTCGCTGCTAAAAAACGTCAAGCGTGCCTGTTCGCTAGTAATTTGCGCGCGCAACTCATCGTATTGCAGCTTGATGGCGCTGGCATCAATACGCGCTAGCACATCACCTTGCTTTACCTGCTTGCCTACTTCAGCCACTTCAAGCAGTCTACCTGTTATTTCTGAAGCGATATTGGCCTGACTACGGCTATAGACACTGCCAAAAAACCAACTGCTTGGCGCAATGGCTTGTTGTTTGGCCACGGCCACTACCACTGGCGCCGATGGTGGGCCGTCTGCGGCCCGTAATGACGGCAATATGAACACTGATATCAGTACGGGGGCCAGCACAAAAATCATGGCACGCGGTAAATGTAGTCTAATCACTGCAATCCAAGTGTCGATAATATGGCAAACCACTATATAATACCTCATCGATCAGTTGGACTTATTTCGAGCCAATTATTTAAAATTTAAAGATGGATAGCATAGGAGGGCTCCGCTTTGGCCGCGATTCGATTGCGCATACCGAAACAAAACCCAGAGTATATGGGGTCGGTACCTGACACACTGAAAGCCTTAAAAAAGTGGTGTGACAATCTATCACTGGCCAACCAACGCGACTCTATTGTTGAGCTTCATACTATGCTCGGGCGCATGAACCGCGTGCCGATCAAAGTCGAAATTCGTTATCAGCTGTTAATGCATTTGCACCCATTCGTTCGTGAGCTGACAAGCATTGCCAAAAAATCGTATTTAAATACACGCCTACCGCTGCTCCCTAAGACTGCGCAGTCGGCCGCAGCACAGCGCAAACTACTCACCACTATGGCCGATGGCTTTAAAGTTATAGCGGTAGAACAATTACAATCAGACGAAATACTCCCAAGACAACGTACCCCCACGCTTTTGCGGGGGCAGGCTCTTGGGGTGCATGTGCACCTAACAGAAAATACCTTATATCAGGCTATACACTATCTTGGCCTAATCGTGCTTGATTATTATTTGACCTATACCGAACAACCCACTGTGGTATGGGGCGAGCTTAATCAACTGTTTACGCTAGCCGAATTCAAAAAGCTGATATCGCAGCCTATTAATATTGCCGATAAACATGAGCCCTCGACCATTTTAGAAAGTTATCAGCGTATTTTATTGCTTGCACTAAGCAACCCCTACCACCTAATGCAAGGTGAAGCTGCCAGGCTCTATACACATCTTGCCAGCTGGGCCAGTTATGTGCGATTAATAAGCGGTTCATACCAACTTGGGAAAACTGGAAAATTTGTCGTTGATCTCGCCGCAGCAGCACCACCAAGATATTCTTCACAAGCCGCAAGCCCGCAGCCACCACGGGTAGCACGCGTCATCAATGTTAGTCGCTTGCTTGATCATTTAGAGGGCATTATTTCGCAACAAAGCATGAACAAGGCCACTATTTCCAAGCGTATTGAGCAAAGCATGTATCGTCGCGTGACACGCGTTTTAGGCGCACGCTGCGAGCGCCTATCACCACGCATAGCCAGCGATGTCAACGCTGAAGTGGTATTTGGGCTACGCCACTGCCACCAGCTAATAAGTAATGGTGATGTTTTTCGCCCAGAAGAAATAGAGTCAAGCTTACTTAAAGACGAATCACTCGATGATCAGAATGACGCAATGATATTGATACCTTCTGCAAATCAACCATGGAATGACAGCTCCTCGCCAAATAAAATCGATGCCAACGCCCATCCGTCACGTACATCCAGCTTTGACACCGAAACTGACCAGCGAGATATATGGAAGAAAGTTTACGCCACTCGCGCCAAAGCCGAGCATTATATTGACAAAAACAAATCACAAACATCCACCCCTGAATACACCATTTCCCTAGGCAAACAAGGTAGCGAAAGCACAGGCGGTATCGATTTATCCTGCGCTACAGAAAATGGAATCTCTGTTCGGGTGGGCGATGCAGTTGGCTTTCGCACACCCGTCCCCGGCGCCGAAGACGCTTGGGAAATTGGCAGCATCACTTGGCTTCGCATTATCAATGATGGCACGGTTTACGTGGGTATTAAGCGTATCGCTGGAGACGCCTTACCTGTCGCCAGTCGTGGTTTAGTCGGCGTTGGCGAAGGCAGCGAATATTATCGTTCTTTGATCGTGCCTAGGTTGGATCCTGATGAAAACCCAACGTCTATTATCACGCCCGCTGCGGTCTATGACATCGATTCACGTATTTTTATCAATACGGGTGAAAAGATCCTTCATGTCAGACTGACACAAATGATCGATACCACTAATTCTTACTCTCATTTTCGCTTCGAACGCCTACATTAGGCTCTACCAAACAAATCTATAGTGTCTATGGCTTACAAACAGGCTGCAAGCCTGTGCCAATTATTTAACATTAACCTTAACTTTGAGCCGAAAATGCCGACATCAGCATTGAGCCCATAAAGATCATAAGGATAATGGTATGGCCCAAACACCAGAAATTAAAAAAGATGAAATGTATTGCCTACTACGCGAAGGCGATATGGCAACATTTAACCAACGCAAAGAAGATGGTGAAACACCAGATCTCACTCACTGTGATTTTCGTAATGTCGACCTGCAAGGTATGGATGCAAGCGATCTTGATTTTAGCAACAGCTATTTTCGTCAGGCTGATTTACGTGGCATCGATTTTAGCCAAAGTAATCTGCACGGTGCCAGTATTCACGGTGCCAAAATCAGTGGGGTTTTCTTTCCACCAGCTATTGAACCCTATGAAATCTTTATGTCCTATCAGCACGGCATTCGCCTACGTTATAAGTAACCCCAAAGCTCGGTTCATCCCTCTCACGTAGAGGAGAAGAGGATAAAAGCACGGAACAGTGTGCCATCACAAGCAACTGTTTAACGGGTCTCTAGGCAACAAGGGCAACACTCGTTTCTCAATGAGATCAATCAAACCACCGAGCTCTGTATAGGTGCCAGATAAGCGACAGATATACGATAGCGTACGCAGCACATCATTCATATAAGCTGTCTTGCCATCACGCTGGTAGAGACGTGCAAAAATTCCTGCCGCCTTAAGATGACGCTGCACCCCCATCAAATCAAGCCAACGGATAAACTGGTCGCGTTGCCCCCCGCCTTGATCGGCCGCCAACAAACCATACTCTTCGGCACACTGACAATAATAATCTCGCCATTGTTCTTGCTGCACTTGCGGCCATTCGATATAACAATCTCGTAACAAAGAAACCAGGTCATAAGTCATGGGCCCTAGCACCGCATCCTGAAAGTCGAGTATGCCCGGGTTGAGGCCGGAATTATTATGGCAAACCATCAAGTTGCGGCAATGATAATCACGATGCACCCAAACTTGCGGTTGTGATAAAGCATTATCAGTCAGCAAGTCGAATACTGTTGTCAACATTGAACACTCGAAGTCGCTCAACTGCAAATCAAGGTGTCGCACCAAGAGCCAATCACGAAATAACGCCATTTCGCTCATCAGCAATGAGCTATCATAGTCAGGTAATGTCAATGCATTGTCTTGCCCCGCTTTTTGCATTGCAATCAAGGCATCAATGGCATCACGATACAGTTGATTCGCCGTATCCTTGCTTAGCAAAGACAAGTAACTGTCTTCGCCCAAGTCTGATAACAATAAAAACCCATCAGTAATATTGGCTTGCTCAATACGTGGAACGTTCAATCCCATTGCGTGCAAGGCCTCAGCAATACGAATAAATGGCGCACAATCTTCCTTGTCTGGCGGCGCATCCATGACAATAAAGGTCTTGTTATTAATACGAACACGAAAGTAACGACGAAAGCTAGCGTCAGCAGAAGCCGGAGTGATGCGCGAGACTGTTAGTTTCAAATCATTGCGCAGCCAATCAGACATTTGTTTAAACCGTATGTCCACTATCAATATTCCTTTCTTACCTATTCAGGTTTGGCGTGTTGAGGCTGACGACCAAACAGACGAAAAACCGCATTACGCATGTCGTCAGCAATCAAATAAAAACACGGTAACACCAATAAAATTAATACAGTGGCAAACAGCAAACCAAAACCAAGGCTCACTGCCATCGGCGATAATATCTTGGTCTGGCCTGTGGCAAAAAATATCAGCGGTGAAACACCCAGGAAAGTCGTAATACTGGTCAATAAAATGGGTCGCGTACGCACCCTGCCGGCCTCAATGAATGCAGCAATACGATCCATACCCTCATTGCGTCTCTTCTTGGCAAAATCAATTAAAATCAATGAGTCATTAACGACAATGCCTGCCAAAGCCAAAAACCCAATCAAGGATAAAAACTGCAATTGTAGCCCTAAAGCAAAATGGCCAACGACAACACCAATCAAGCCAAAAGGAATGGCAATAATCACCACAAACGGATCGAGCAATGATTTAAACAAGGCAGCAAGAATAAAAAATATAATCACTAAGGCAATAATCAGGGCGTCCAACATATCCGCAATCGAGCGATTAGCGTCACGCTTCTCACCCAGATAAAACAATTCGAAATCAGGCAAGTCAGCACGTGATGCAAATTCTTTATTAAGCAATTGTGTTACCTCTAACGGCGTTGTGATGTCAGTATCAACATCAGCCGTAACGGTTGCCAAACGTCTAAGGTCGCGCCGACTTACCTGATTAAAGCCGCGGCCGACTTCGATATCAGCAACCTGGCCAAGAAATACCGATTTACCGCTGGGCAACACAACGCGCAGCAGGGCAAGATCTGTCGCCTGCGTACGCACGGCCTCTGGATAAATAACGCGTACCGGCATACGCTTACCATCCACGGTAACTTCCATAACTTGCAAACCCTGAAAGCCACTGCGTACCGCTTCTGATAACTGCAATTGTGTTAAACCCAATTGACGCCCACGTTCGTTCAAACTGTATTGATACTCCAATTTTCCTGGCTCAAAGTCCTGGTTTACATCCTTAACCCCTGGTAATTGACGAAGATAATCGCGTATGGCGATACTGACGGTGCTTAACCCTTTGACCGTTTTACTGGCAACACCCACCTCGATATCAACACCACCAGGGCCGGCCTGAGGGCTGGTAATCGAAACACGACGAATACCCTGTTCATTTTCCAAGCGCGCACGAATTGCATTAATCACCTCGCTGGTGGTACGTACACGTGTGCCGCCATTGTCAGATTTGAAGCTAATAACAGGCCCAACCCAGGTTTCGATAAAGCCTTCGGGTTGGCGCTTATGTAAATCAATCATGTATTGAACGTGGTTATTGCCGAATTTAAATACTGAGAAATCGACAAAGCTGACGCCGATATTGGTCAGCATACTGTTAAGTTCTTGCTCTTCATCAACCACTTCCAGAATGGCATTTTCAACACGCTTGGCAAGCGCCGTCGTATCTTCCAGGCTGTAGGTATTGGGCGCTTCAACATTAACAAAAAATTGGCCGGTATCGAGTTTACCAAACATGATGTAGGGCATTCTTGTGACTGCAAAAATACCAACGACGATCAACACACCTACCGTCGCTACGGCAACAAAATAACGGTTAAATAAACACCAGCGCAATATTTTTACATAACGCTCAAGTAACGTACGCCAGCCGTTACTACTGCCTTCGCGCCGCACTTTAACACGCAAAAACTGCCGTGCATGCGAAGGCAAAACAGCAAAGGCCTCAAGCAATGAACCAATCAAACAAGCACTGACAACAATGGGAATAACTTGAATAAACTGGCCCATGGTTCCGCTAATAGCAAGCATGGGCAAGAAGGCTGCAATGCTGGTTGTAGTCGCCGCCATCACTGGCCAAAACACTTCACGCGTACCGATTAACGCTGCATCTTTCGGCGATTTTCCCATCTCCATATGGCGATATATATTCTCGGTGACAATAATGGCGTCATCAACAATCATTCCCAACGCCAATAAAAATGCAAACATTGACACCATGTTGATGGATTGACCCGAGTAATTCATGAGAATGACAGCAAACAAGAATGAAACGGGAATACCTAATGCCGTAATCAATGCGACGCGAAAATTCAAAAATAAATAGAGTGACAATAACACCAGTATCAAACCGACAAGACCTGATGATTTAACGGTATTTAACCGTGTCTCGATATACACAGATAAATCACTGAATGCAGCGACACCAACATTATCAGGGAACTCGTCGCGTAGATCGGCCACCATCTGCTTCACTTCCTCGGCAATATCAGTGGTCGAACCGTCGGCTGTTTTTGTCACCGTGATATTGACTGATGGGCGGCCATTAAAACGACCGAGCGTGCGCACTTCTTCTAAGCGGCGTTCTATTTTTGCTAGCTGACCTAACTCAAGGCTGCCACCCTTGGCATTGACACCTATCACCAGTTTCGACACGCTTTGTGGATCTGGCTTGATGCCTTTGCCACGAAGCAAGATATCACCTTCACGCGCCTCAATTGAGCCGCCGGGTAAGTCGCGCAAATTATCACGTAGTGCGGCAATTACCCGTGACAAGGGCACGTTCGAACTGGCGAGCTTTTCCGGATCGACAATAACCCATAATTCCCAGTCGCGATAACCACTGATATTGGCACTGGAAACGCCCGTAATGGTTAATAATCGTTTTTTTACTCGATCACTGAGATCAATTAAATAACCCTGACTGACATCACCAAACAAGGCGACACTAATAACCGGGAAACGCGCTTTTATCCGCCGCAACTCTGGCTCTTCGGCAACTTCAGGTAGGTCGGTAATGCGATCAAGCACCGCGCGACTGTCACGCATAAACTCATCAACATCGGCGCCGGGCTTAAGCTCAATAATAATTTCCGAGCTGCCTTCAATGCTGGTTGAACGAATCACATCAATATCGGCAAGGCCATCAAATTCCTCTTCGATAAGCAATGTGATTTGACGTTCGACTTCCTCCGGCGAGGCACCTTCATAGAGTGTTCTTACTGATACCTTGTCAGTCTCAATTTCGGGGAATAACTCTTCCGGCATGGACTGCCATGACATCACGCCAATAACAATCACCAGCAAAAGAAATAAATTGGTGATTAATGAATTGGCAATGGCAAAGCGGACAAGAAACATAAGCTGAACTACGGTAGCAAAGTAATGGTTTGGCCATCACTGAGGGCAGCGACATCACGACTAACAATAATATCGCCAGCGTTTATTTGACCAGAGATAACTTGCCTGTCACCGTCGCGAATACCGACATTCACTGCCAGACGTTGCAACGTGCCCCCCGCTCGGGTCGAGGGCAGGCTCTCGGGGTGCAAGGTGTTTTCGTGTTTACCTACCACTTTAAACACATGCGCTGCGCCTGCTTCATGTAACACTGCCGTAACTGGCACCACCAAAACATTTTCTTGCGCTAACAAGGGCAGCGTAGTGCTAGCCAATGTACCGGGCAATAGCTGTTGATCGGTCAAACGTATACGTACTGCATGAGTGAAGGTTTCGCTATCAGGGTCATGTTGCAAGGCGACAATCTCACCATCTAAAACACGATCATTGATCGTGTCCTTTATCGTTACAGTAACGCTTTGCTGCAACATCAGCGCACTGGCGGTATTACCATCGACCTCTACCGCAAGATCGAGCTTACCTTGTTCAAGCACTTCAATAACAACCTGCGCGGTCGTGACAAAATCACCCACATGGGCATCAACACGATTGATGATGCTATCAAAAGGTGCGGTTAAGCGAGTGCGCGCTTGGTTGCGTTTAGCACGACGCAATGCCGACTCACGCAAAGCAATGCGCGATTGCGCACTATTCACGCTAAAACTTAAACTTTCTTGTTCTGCACTGAGTTGTAATAATTGCTTGCGTGACTCATCGAGCAAAGACTGTGCAGCCAGTGAGTTACTCGACAAGCGTTCAAGTCGCTTCACTTCCCCCGCTTGCAAGTCTGTATTTTGTTGCGCAATAGACAGTAAGCGACGATCACGTTCAATAGCGGCACGTTCCTGATCAAGCAGCGCCTGCGCATCAACCACTCCATCGCGATAGTCACCTGCTTCCAGCACCAGCAATAATTCGCCCGCTTTAATACGCTGGCCAGGCTCCACCTGGCGCGACTTAATACGACCGCCAACCTCAAAATGTAGGCCTAGCTTAGTGGCTGCCTGCAAACGCCCACTGACAATACGCATTGGCCGAATATCGCGTGTTTCGACTTGAACTACCGTGACGATGACCGGTTTTGTCTGGATTAGCTCTGCCTTTGGCTCGGGTGCTGTTTTTATAAGATAAAAGGCCAAAGTAGCAATCGCTAAAATCAACAGCAGAGTGAAAATGAAAGAAATCTTGCGCACAGGCACATTATACAAGGAGCCTCTGATTATTTCTGGGGCAGCGACCTTGGTGACTGAAATTTTTCAGATCGCGGCGCGCATCGCAGTCAATAGCGGGGCTATTGACAAGATTCGCAACAAAGAGCTGGAAGGTTTCCGTCACCAAGGCCGTGTTCCACGAATTAATCAGAGGTTCCTATGGCTATAGATTTGAAGAGTGGTTCATTCTATGCCATTTTTAATGATTCTCACCAGCAAACCGGTACAATACCGCGCGTGCATACGCTTAAATACGGTATAAATTCTGTTCTGCCACGAATATCAGTAATTTTACTGTTTTTGCTGCCCTTCACTAACGCGCATAGTGCGTCCCTTTGCCATGCTTTTGACGAAACACTGGCCCCTGAGCTGAATATCAACAAGGGGTATAACGAACTCGCGCCAATAGAAATTAATGCCCATGAAGGTGAATCCTTTAATAAAGATGTCATGGAGTTTATCGGCGATGTCGAAATCATACGTGGCAGCCAAACACTGAATGCCAACAAAGCTCGCTACACCCGTTCGACTGATCGTGTGCAAGCGGATGGCAATATCATTTACCGCGAACCCGGTTTTTCACTTTTTGGTGACAACGCCGATGTCAATATTGTCACCTTTGAGGGTGAAGTCACCAATGCCAATGTGCACTTTCCTCTACTGCATGCTCGCGCTAGCGCCGACACCATAATTTTGCAAGGGCGAGAGGTAAGCCGTCTCGTTAACGGCGCTTACACAACGTGCGACCTCGATGACAATAGCTGGTCTTTAACCTCTCCACGCATAAAACTAGATCGTGCCAAAAGCGTCGGCAGCGCCTATCACGCGGTGCTGCGCATCAAAAATATCCCTGTGTTTTACACGCCCTATATTAACTTTCCACTCAGCGATAAGCGTAAATCAGGGTTCCTGGCACCCAGCTTTGGCTCTTCCGATGAGTCCGGCACCGAGATAATCCTGCCGTACTATTGGAATATCGCACCCAACTACGATGCCACCATTACCCCACGCTATCTTGCGAGGCGCGGCCTACAGCTGCAAAATGAATTTCGCTACCTTAGTGATCGTCATAGTGGTGTTGTCGATGTCGAATACCTACCCGGGGACAATTTATTTAACGATGACCGTAGCTTGATTCGCCTGCAGCACGACTCGACCTTTTCACGCCAGTGGCGTGGCTCGCTATTATTCGCTAATGCTTCCGATGCAGACTACTTTGAAGACCTTGGCGACAACCTCAGCATTACTAGCATTACCCATCTCGAACGCCGAGCCGACCTGAACTACAGCGGTAAATGGGGTCAGCTACTGGCACGTGCGCAAGATTTTCAAACCATCGATGACACCATTGCTGGCATCAATCGTCCTTATAAACGACTGCCACAATTACTCTATAGCACTGCGTTACCTTCCTACCGCAACATCAGCTCACAATTACGCAGCGAGTGGGTGCAATTTGATCGCGAGAACAGCGTTACTGCATCACGCTTTGATATTCAACCCACATTCGGCCGCCGCTACAGTCGATCATGGGGCTTTTTTGAGCCAAAGCTTAGTCTGCGTCACACGTGTTTCGAACTTGACAATCAGGCGGTCGGGGTCGATAGCAGCCAGACACGCAGTCTGCCTATCAGCAGCCTCGATGGTGGCTTATACTTCGATAGGCCTCTCTCTTTAGGTAAGCGCGCCTTTATTCATACCCT
>JAESQP010000033.1 GCA_016765075.1 Gammaproteobacteria bacterium | reverse complement strand
CTCACGCGGCTAACCGACTTAAATTACGACGCACAACCTTGGTTGAAAAATTACGTAAATATGGTCTTCAACGTGTTGAAGAAACGACATAAATTTGACGTTCTATTTTTTGGCTCTCATATAAGTGATTGATACTTAGTCAAAATATTCCGATAGGTACACGGCATACTTCTTGCTCAATAGCTTAAACAGTCCATAAGGCTATTAATAATAATGAGCAAGAAGCGATGCGAGCAGCAGTTAGTGCTCCACCAAGGTTATATCGGCGGACCAGTTGGTCTGCCAGTGTCCACGGCAAGGCGCACTTTGCAGGGAAGGGTTGTTCCCTTCACAAGAAGTGCAACGCCGCCATGGACACTGACAGACCAACCCTTCGGGCGTTGCTGTGGCATTGCGCCTCGGCGTTACAGCTCTTACCCAGGGAACAACCCTTGCCTGCGAGCTGCGCCTTGATGCGAAATGCCACAGCAACGCTGACCCGCCGATATAACCTTGGTGGAGCACCAGATCAAGACTATTCACTTGCGATACCCATCCACACAGCAGCGGATACCGCTATTGGTGATGAAGCGCCTGCTGCTTATTTAACGCGTTTACTTGATGCCTTGCCTGCGGCAGTGATTGTTGTTGATGCCAAGGGTTTTGTAGAACGCAGCAATACAGTAGCGTGTGATCTGTTGGGCGAGCCGCTGGCAGGTCAGCGATGGTGCGACATTATTCATCGTTGCTTTGAAAGTGGCTCCAGTGATGCCGATTACTTGCGTATTAAAGGCGATCGTTACGTCAGTATCGCGACCAAGCCACTTGATGGCTTACCTGGTCAAGTATTACTCATTTCTGATGTTACAGAAAAATACCGCCTGCAAGATCGTCTGCGTTGTTATAAACGTCTATCAACGATGGGCGAGGTCGCTGCGTCTTTAGCGCATCAAATTCGCACACCATTGGCATCGGCACTACTCTACGCAACTAATCTACAGTCAGTAGAATGTGATAAACATACGCGCAAATCGTTTACCGATAAAGTTGTTTCTCGGCTGAATCATTTAGAAAACCTGGTTAACAATCTATTGATGTTTGCAGGTAAAGGCCGTTTTACTGTCAAACATATTGTTGTTGATAGGTTATTGAGTGAATTACTCAGTAGCATTGATACACAAGTCAATACCACAGCGTGTGAGATTACTCACAATAATCATTGCCCAGGTGCTGTGGTGATGGGCAACCAAACTACCTTACTCAGTGCAATACAGAACATCATTGTCAACGCAGTTCAAATGTGTGGTGATAACGGAAAAATCGATATTACGTTTGAACAAACGCTTGATGCCAAAGACAAAGAGAACGTTCATATCACTATCCGTGATAATGGGCCAGGCATCAGTATCGATGCGCAGAAAGAAATCTTTAAACCCTTTTATACGACAAAGAAAAATGGCACTGGACTGGGGCTTGCTGTGGTTAGCGAAGTTATCCGTGCACACAGTGGTCATATTCGCGTTGATTCTGACATTGGCAACGGCGCTGAATTTATTATCAGCTTACCCTCGGTAAGCATTCATCAACCCAAAGCTAGTGAGAAAAATAGGTGGTCAGCATGAATCAATCAATCGTACTCGTCGTTGAAGACGATAGTGATCTAAGAGAAGCACTGTGCGATACGCTTAAACTGGCGGGTTATCACGTTGAGTCGGCTTGGGATGGTCGCTCGGCATTAGAAATTGTTAATCAACGCAAAGATGATCTTGGTCTCATTATCAGTGATATTCAAATGACACCGATGGACGGTGTGTCACTGCTAAAGCGAGTCAAACGTATTTGTGCTGATATACCTGTGTTGTTAATGACAGCCTACGGCACCATCGAGCAGGCCGTTGCAACCTTACGTGACGGCGCATCTGATTATATGGTCAAACCGTTTGATGCCAAAGTATTAGTTAATATGGTGAGTCGCTACATCACTCAACATGACGAGGCGACTGATTTTATTACCGTTTCTTCAGCAAGCAAAAAGCTCACTACCATTGCGAGGCGTGTTGCAATGAGCGATGCGACAGTACTAATTAGTGGTGATAGCGGTACTGGTAAAGAAGTCATAGCACGTTATATTCATGACAACTCGGCACGCAGCAAGGGTGTTTTTGTTGCCATCAACTGTGCGGCTATTCCTGACAATATGCTAGAAGCAACCTTGTTTGGTTATGAGAAAGGGGCCTTTACAGGGGCTTACAATGCTTCCCCAGGAAAGTTTGAGCAAGCGCAAGGCGGCACCTTATTGCTTGACGAAATTTCAGAAATGAATTTAGCCTTGCAAGCCAAATTACTAAGAGTCTTGCAAGAACGTGAGGTTGAACGCCTTGGTGGTCACAAACTGATTGAGCTGGATGTTCGTGTCTTAGCAACGACCAATAAAAATTTAGCTGCTGAAGTTAAAAACCATCAATTTCGTGAAGATTTATTTTATCGCTTAAACGTATTTCCACTACAAATTAGTGCCTTACGTGAGCGTAAGGACGACATTATCCCGCTTGCAAAAAGCTTCATTGAACGTATCGCGATTAAACAAGGCAAATCAATACCTACTTTAAATAAAGCTGCTTGTGTACATTTACTTAATCATCCATGGCCTGGCAATGTGCGTGAGCTGGACAATGTCATTCAACGTGCAATGATTTTACAGCTCGGTGATGAAATTGAAGAAGACGATTTACAACTGACTACATTTAATGGTTTTGAAACCAGCATTATGAGCGTCGAGCAGACGCATATTGATGCAGACAACCTGGCGCAAGACATGCTGGGTCATGAGCATAACCTTATTCTTGATGCCTTAAGAAAGGGTAACCGCAAGCAAGCGGCTGAAAAGCTTGGCATTAGCCAGCGTACGCTACGCTACAAATTAGCAAAAATGCGTGATTCTGGAATCGAAGTGCCGCGACGTGCAGCATTGGTTTAATGATCTATGGCAAGGGATGTACCCCAAGAGCCCACCCCTCGTGTAAAGCACGGGGCAGGCTCCGCGAAAATGTGGGGGCGTAATGATAAAAATAATCCGTATCGAGGTGTGTAATGAACAGTATTGAAGTGAATCAATTATTAGATCAAATGCGTGCAATGACTGCGCAGGCCCAAGGCATTCCCGCTGAGGTGGGTGCCGTTAACGGTGCGACAAGTTTTTCTTCAATGTTTTCAAATGCCATTAATACGGTGAATGACATACAGCAACAATCAGGCGCCTTAACAACGGGGTTTCAGCAGGGTAATCCGGATATTGCGTTAAGTGATGTGATGGTTGCATCGCAAAAAGCATCGATTGCATTCGAGGCGACAGTGCAAGTAAGAAACCGTTTGGTAGAGGCGTATCAGGCTGTTATGAGAATGCCGATATAACCTATAAAATAAGATCACGAGATAATACAAATGGCATTAGTTAATACTGGAAACATAGCATTACAATCGCAAGGTTTTAATGGCTTACCTTTTTTACGCCAAATTGGTCTTATGGTTGGCTTGGCAGCGAGTGTAGCTATTGGTGTCTGGGTTGTTATGTGGGCACAAGAGCCAAGTTATCGTGTGCTTTATGGTAGCTTGAGTGAAACTGACACAGCGGCAGTATCAGCAGAGCTAGCGAAATCAAATATTCCCTATAAAGTCTCTGACGCCAATGGTTCGATCATGGTGCCAGCGGCTGATGTGCATAATTCTAGACTCAAGCTCGCTGCCGCAGGCTTACCGAATAGTAGCCATTCAGGCTATGAAATTCTTGACAAAGAACAAGGTTTTGGTACCAGCCAGTTTATGGAGAGCGCACGCTATCAGCGAGCGATAGAAGGTGAGTTGGCACGTACCATTGGTGCGATGACTAATGTGCAAACTGCACGTGTGCATTTGGCTGTGCCGAAACAGTCGGCCTTCTTACGTAATCGAAAAGAAAGCAGCGCATCAGTATTTGTTCATCTTCATCCAGGCAAACGCATTCAAGGTGGTCAGGCCAGTGCTATTGCGCATCTGGTGTCTGCCAGCGTGCCCAATCTTAATATCGATAATGTGACTGTGGTTGATCAACGCGGTAGGTTGTTAACTAGCAGTGGTGGCGATCAAGACACTCAATTGAGTTCAACACAGTTTGATTATCAACGTAAAGTTGAAAATCACTATATGAAACGTATTGAGGATATTTTAACGCCGATTCTTGGTTTGGGCTCTGTTAAGGCGCAAGTTGTTGCTAGTCTTGATTTTACCCATAGAGAAGAAACCGCAGAAACCTATAACCCTGAAGGCGCAGCAATTCGCAGCGAAGTGGTGAGTGAAGATGAAGTTCGTGATGGTAGTAATGAAGTGGGCGGGGTGCCTGGTGCTTTATCTAATCAACCGCCTGTTGCGCCAGTTGGTGCTGAGGAAGGGTCAAGCAGACTGAATTCAAGTCGTCGTTCAACACGTAACTTTGAGCTTGATCGCACTATCAGCCGTACACGACAGGCGAGTGGTACGGTACAAAAACTTTCTGCCGCCGTAGTATTGAATGATCATCAAACGATAGGTGAAGATGGTGAGATTATTCGTACGCCACTGACCGAGGACGAGATTCTGCGTTTTACTACCTTGGTTGAAGAAGCCATTGGTTTTGACGAAGAACGTGGCGATAAAGTGAGTATTATTAATGCATCATTTTCTGTGCCTGAAGCCATCGTTGAGCTTGCAGCGCCACCCATTTGGCAACAGGCATGGTTTGCCAGCACCTTAAAACAAGTTGCTGCAGGGTTTGGTGTACTGATTTTGATCTTTGGCGTACTCAAACCAATTTTGAAAGACCTAGTGAATAAGGCGACGACAACGACGATTGCATTGGCTGATCAGTCTGGGTCTGCTGTTGCGTTAGATGAGAACGGTGAGCCTATCGCAATGGATCAAGCCGCTTTTGCTGCGCAGGGGGCGGCAATCGCAGGGCCGAATGGGGCAGTGCCAATGTTGTCAACAGGTAATGCTTCCTACGATGCGCATTTACAACAAGCAAGAGTGATGGTTAGTGATGACCCTAAAGTTGTTGCCCAAGTAGTTAGGAACTGGGTGACTACAGATGGCAACTAATAAAGAGCAAACTGTTAATTTAAATTTGGGGACAAATAAAGCAGCAGTATTGCTACTGACTCTCGGTGAGGATGATGCCGCAGAGATCCTTAAGCACATGGGTCCGAAAGAAGTGCAAAAAGTGGGTGGTGCCATGGCATCACTGGCGAACATCTCCAAAGAACAGGTTGATACGGTACTTGAAGAGTTCATCACTATTGTTGGTTCGCAAACTTCATTAGGTGTTGGCTCTGACGATTATATTCGCAAAACAATGATCAGTGCGCTGGGTGAAGATAAGGCTGGCGCTTTGATGGATCGTATTTTATTAGGTGGGTCAGCCAGTGGTCTCGAGCAATTAAAGTGGCTCGATTCGCGTGGCATCGCTGAAATGATTCGACTTGAGCACCCACAAATTATTGCAATTGTATTGTCTTATCTTGAATCAGATCAAGCAGCAGCAGTGTTACAAATGTTACCTGAAAATACGCGCTCTGACCTTATTCTTCGTGTGGCAACACTTGATACTGTTCATCCATCAGCGATACATGAACTAAATGTCATTATGGAGAAACAGTTTGCTGGTGGTAGTAATATGCAATCGGCAGGTTTTGGTGGGTTAAAAGTTGCGGCAAATATTCTTAACTTCCTTGATGGTTCTATGGAAGAAAAAATCATGGCCAATGTTAAACACACAGATGAGGATATGGCGACTCAAATTGAAGACTTAATGTTTGTCTTCGATAATATCAAAGATATTGATGATCGAGGCATGCAGTCTTTGATGCGAGAAGTGTCTAGTGATGCATTGGTTCTCGCATTAAAGGGTGCCGATGCCCAGTTGAAAGAGCAGTTTATTGGCAACATGTCAAAACGCGCGGCAGAAATGTTGGTCGAAGATATGGAAACACGTGGCCCAGTCAAGCTTAGTGAGGTCGAGTCTGCGCAGAAAGAAATTCTTGCAATTGTCCGTCGTATGTCTGAAGCAGGCGAAATTATTCTAGGCGGTGGCGGGGGCGAGGAATATGTCTAACGTTGCCAATGAAGATAACGTTGATTGTCAGCCATGGGCATTTCCTCAAGTAAGTCAAACACCCAGTCTCAGCGTAAACGCTGACACTAGTGATCGGCGTTCAGGCCAGCGTTCAGACAGGCGTCAAGAACAAGATGCGTATAAAGCAGGTTTTGCACGTGGGCTTGCAGATGGTATGGCCTCATCGCAATCTGAGATTAATCAACGGCTGACTTGCCTGGATCAGGCATTGTCATTTTTATCGGCGCCCATGGAAGCGATTGATGAACACGTTGAACAAGAATTAGTAAGCCTTGCTGTTGAGGTGGCGCGGCAAATTATTCGACGTGAAATTAAAATGGATTCAGGTCATGTTGTCGCTGTGGTGCGAGAAGCCATTGCCAGCTTGCCGATAACAACAGAACCAAGGCGTATCCATCTTAATCCCATAGATGTTTCATGTGTTAAGGAAGCGCTGTTACTTAGCGAAGCTGATCATAGCTGTAGCATTATTGAAGACCCAGTAATTTCCAGTGGTGGTTGCCGTATCGTATCAGGGGCATCACAGATTGATGCCACAATAGAAAAACAGGTGGCAACCATCTCTGCGCGTATTTTTGGTGGGGAGCGTGATGCAGACCTTAACCAATAACAAACATAGTAGACGGTGGCAGAAATATTTAGTTGAACGCCGCCAGTGTGCGCAAAAAAAAGAGCCATTCATCATTGAAGGTAAATTAACACGGATGGTGGGTTTAACATTAGAAGCCGTAGGTTGCCAGGCGCCTGTTGGTGGCCGGTGTATTATTCAAAGCACTGCTAATCATGCTATTGAAGCTGAAGTTGTTGGCTTCTCAGGTGATCGTACCTATTTGATGCCTACGGGTGACATTCGTGGTTTATTACCAAATTCACGTGTTGTACCCACTGGCCAAATTTATGATGCGGCGGTGGGTAACGCCATGTTGGGTCGTGTTATTAGTGGTGCTGGTAAACCACTGGATGGTCGTGGTCCGATTAATACAACTGATCGGGTGCCGTTGGCTGGTGTCACAAAAAACCCCTTAGCGCGCCAGCCTATTCGTGATGTACTTGATGTTGGAGTAAGAGCAATTAATGGGCTGCTTACTGTTGGTCGTGGCCAGCGTTTAGGTTTGTTCGCAGGTAGTGGCGTTGGTAAGAGTGTGTTGTTAGGGATGATGACACGCTATACCAATGCCGATGTGGTTGTCGTTGCTTTAGTGGGTGAGCGAGGCCGAGAAGTTAAAGAATTTGTTGAAGATACGCTTGGCCAAGAAGGCTTGGCACGTTCTATTGTTGTTGCAACACCTGCCGATGATCCGCCTTTGTTACGACTACATGGCGCGATGTTAGCAACCAGCATTGCTGAATATTATCGTGACCAGGGTAAGCATGTTTTGCTATTGATGGATTCGCTAACACGTTTCGCGCAAGCACAACGTGAAATTGCCTTAGCCATTGGTGAGCCGCCTGCGACCAAAGGTTATCCGCCTTCCGTTTTCGCTAAATTACCGGCCTTGGTTGAGCGTGCAGGAAATGGTGGCGCGAACGGTGGTTCCATTACCGGCTTGTATACCGTATTGGCGGAAGGTGATGATCAGCAAGACCCAATTGTTGACGCAGCGAGAGCTATTCTCGATGGTCATATTGTGTTGTCGCGGAAAATGGCAGATAGCGGCTGTTACCCTGCTATCGATATTGAAGCGTCAATCAGCCGCACTAAAAAACAAATTACCAGTGATGAGCATCACACACTGGCACAACGTTTTCGCAAACTCTATTCGACTTACCAGCAAAGCCGCGATTTGATTAGCGTTGGCGCCTATACGGTCGGCGCAGACCCTGAGCTTGATCAGGCAGTGACTGCTTATCCGCGCTTACTTAATTATTTAAAACAAGATATTGGTCATCATGTGAGTTTTAACGACAGCATCCATCAGCTTGGCGGTTTGTTTGTTGACACTGCACTAGTTCAAGGAGGCGGGGCATGACACGGTCTCAGCGTTTGCGCCCCGTTGCTAATATGAAACAAAAGGAGCAACTAAATTCAGCACGTATTCTCAATGAGGGTTTCAATGAATTAAAAATGCACGAAGAGCGTTTGCTTGAGCTGACGCATTATCGAGATGATTACGTGAATAAATTTCAACAACTGACGCAAGTTGGCGCCAGTATTGAGCGTATTCGCCACTATCAAGAGTTTATCACCAGACTAAATCAATCTATTGTTTTACAAAAACAGCGTATTATTGATGCGCAGCGACAAGTTGAATTAAAAAAAGTGAATTGGCGACAAGCACGCGCTCGCTCGGATGCCTTTGGTAAGGTAGTTGATCGCTACCGCGATGAAGAAAGTCAGCTTAACGAAAAACGCAATCAAAAAGAGACAGATGATCATGCTCAACGTATAGGAGGGCACGACATAGTTTTTCATCACTAAGCTAGTGCCGTGTCAACCGTATAATGACGGTCTCAGCGAGACAAGAAGTGGTCATATGCAAGGGGCGCGTGAGCGCAGGACTAGCAGTCGCTAATTCAAGCGCGCGTAACGCAGCAGATGGTCACTTCTTGTCTCGCCCGAAGGGAGCCATTGAAACAGCCCAATGCGGCGTTACAGCCACTTGCAATAGAACCACTATTTGCTGCATGACTGCGCCTTGCTTTGGACTGTTTCAATGGCTCTGAGACCGTCATTATACGGTTGACACGACACCACGATCACTACAGAAATATCACCTGACATTATGCTACACGCTACGCTGTGGCATACAACTTGCCCTTCTACTGTTTAGCAACAGAAAATAGGTGGTAGGAGAAAGCATGTCAGTACAAGCAAGCCTTAATATCACTGGTGTAGTGACGAATACCAAGACCAGCAGCAATGCTGATTCAGCATCCAGCACTACGGAATTAAGTAAAGAAAATCAGTTATTTAGTGATATTATTGGCAATGTGATCGGTGATAGTTCTCAACAGCTGACGGCGTCAGACAATAGCTCATCTGAAGCAGCAGGTGAATTTATTGGCTTAGCACCGCTTGATACGGATACAAATCTATTTCTCTCTGCGGCAAGCCTTGATAGGCTAGAGGGAAAATTATTGCCGTTACTCTCCGGGGATATATCCAACCTGGCGCTCGATGTGACGAGTCCCTTAGGTATTCAAGCTGTTTCTTTAGATAGCAAAACTGAGTCGGTGACGAACGCAGCATCATTGGTAGCTCCGCTATTGTCGGGTTCAAATACGCTTCTGGAGCAGTTACGCAGTTTACTTACAGGTGCTAATACAGCGGGTGACTCAGCAGCAGTGACTGAATTGCGTACACAATTAGTTTCTTTGCTTGATGATAAACAATCAAAGCTCAATGGCGCTGCGGAGCAAGTGCTACCCCGAGGGGATGTCGTACGTAATGCTGTATTGAGTGAGCAGTCGCAAACTAGTTTACGCCAAGAGATAAACGCAACTTTAAGTAATGTGCGTGGTGTATTTAATGATTTCTTTGACTTAAATCAAGCATTCTTTGATACAGCACAAAAGAAACCAGTGGGGTTTGATGAGCTGCTTGCAACATTGACAAAAACGAACCTATCGAGCGTGACAAATAGCGCTAATGTAAATACAAACCCAATTCTTACTCAGATTGCTAGTCTGATCAATGGTAGTGCAACTATTGCTCAACCTTTACTAGGTGTTGTTACAGAGACTAGTTCATTGCAGCCGTCTAATCCGACACAGACACAAGTTACAGTGCCGCTAAACAGCTCACGATGGTCCGACGAGCTAGGACAACGTGTGCGTTGGTTGGTAGGACAAAACATTGGTTCAGCGCAAATCCGTCTTAACCCAGCTGAACTTGGCCCGATACAGTTGCGTATTAATGTTTCCGGTGATCAAGTCAGTGTTGTTTTTAATTCACAGTTTGGAGTGGTTCGTGAAGCGATTGAAGCAGCGTTACCAAAACTACGTGAAATGCTAGAAAGCCAAGGCCTCAATCTTGCTGATGCTGATATCAATCAGGGTGATACTGCAGAAAGGCAAAGTAAAGAAGGAATGAACACTGCGGTTAGCAATGGAAAAATACTCGATAGCACGATAGAAGGTGATGAGTTGTTAGCGAGTGATGTTGATAGTGGTGTTATGGGATTAAACTCATTCAACTTGGTTGATCAATTTGTTTAGCTGAAGAATTTGTTAGTAATTTATCTAAAAAAGGATGCGTCAGAGTCCTTTTTACTCATGCCGTGGCTTCTTAGCGTCACACACATCATATCAAAGCAGCCACTAGTCAATCTACTGTCACCCTACAGCGCTTACCTCTTTAAGGGCTGTCAATAAGTCGACTCTATTGCTTGGCAATCTTTGAGCGACAGCGCAACTAACTGTTAATTAACAAGTTATCTATCCCATCTCCGTGGCATAGCTTTTGCTAAAGCAGTGTCGTAGGTAGTTAATTATAGAAAGGAAACTGGGATGGCACAGGAAAAAGAGGAAGTAAAGAAGGGCGGCGGCAAGAAAACCGTATTGATCATTTTGATCTTACTGATCGTAGTCGGCGGCAGTGTTGGTGCTGGTCTCCATTTTGGTGGTTTTTTCGCTTCTGCTGATAAAGAGCACGGTGGAGATGAAGGGCAAACTGAAGAAGTTGCCGTGGCTAAGATGCCTGCAATTTATGTTGCCCTCGATCCTGCATTTGTTGTGAACCTCTCAGACCCAGATGCCAAAGTACGTTTTCTGCAGATTAATGCATCGGTTTTGACACGTGATCCACTCATTGAAACAGATATCACCACACATGTTACTGCGATTCGTAGCAAGCTAAGTGTATTGTTTAGCACACAAAAAGAAGCGGAATTAAGAACGGTTGAAGGTCAGGAAAAACTTTCTGTAGCGGCGTTAGCAGTTGTTAATAAAATTATTGCCGCAGAGACGGGTAAGCCAGTAGACAAAATTGGTGCTGAAGAATTTTTGATTACCAGCATGGTAATGCAATAAGCATACATACGTGGAAAAAATAATGATAAAAGAGAACACCCAACGTGGATGACTTGCTCTCACAAGATGAAATTGATGCGCTGTTGAATGGTGTCGATGGTGGTGACGTTGATACAGATGCTGAAGCTGTCGACGATGGTACTGCAAAAAATTATGATTTTAATAGCCAAGATCGTATTGTTCGTGGGCGCATGCCGACACTGGAAATGATTAATGAACGTTTTGCACGTAATTTCCGTTTAAGTCTGTTTAATATTCTACGTCGTAGTGCTGAAATTGCCGTCAGCGGCGTACAAATGCTCAAATTTTCTGAGTACATGCACACCTTATTTGTACCGACTAGCTTGAATATGACCCGTATTCGCCCGCTCAAAGCCACTGCACTAATATTGTTTGACCCAAAATTAGTGTTTGCCGTGGTGGATAATTTTTTTGGTGGGGATGGTCGCTGGCATGCAAAGATTGAGGGGCGTGAATTTACAGCGACTGAGGTTCGTGTATTGAACATTATTTTACAGGAAGCCTACAAAAATATTATGGAAGCCTGGAAGCCTGTCCTTCCTATTAATCTTGAATTTATTAATTCTGAGATGAACCCCCAGTTCGCTAATATTGTTAGTCCTTCAGAAATTGTAGTGGTATCTGTATTTCATATTGAGTTGGAAGGCGGTGGTGGTGATCTTCATATCACTATGCCTTACTCAATGCTTGAACCTATTAGAGAATTGCTCGACGCGGGAATTCAAAGTGACACTGATGACAAAGATGAACGTTGGCAGCATTCGTTGCGCCATGAATTGCTCGAAGCGCCGATTGAGTTGATTAGTAATCTATCTGAATTCGATGTCAGTTTGCGAGATGTGATGAATTTTAAAGAAGGCGATGTTATCCCTATTGAGACACCAAATGAAATTATCGCAACAATTGAAAATACCCCAGTAATACGTGGAAGCTATGGTTGGTCTAATGGCAATAATGCTATTCAAATCAATGAAAAAATTGCTTCTTCTTCACAAATGATGACGGTAGTTGCAGGAGAATAAAATGGCTGATGCAGTCGATGGCGAAGATATTAATCAAGACGATGTCGATAATCTTATGAGCGAAGGTGTTATGGCAGCAGATACTACAGATGCCACAGGTGGTGATTCTGATAGGGATGGGGCGGATGCCTGGGGCGCTGCGCTTGAAGAGCAGGCCGAGTCAGAGTCGACAGATGTTGCCGCGCCCCAAGGTGACGTGGGGATCGACCCCGTTGCATTCGATAACCTAAACCCAACAGGGTCGGGTATCGATGGTGAGGTCAATCTTGACATGGTGCTTGATATTCCAGTCACCATTGCTATGGAGTTAGGTCGAACTCATATTAGTATCCGTAATTTATTGCAGTTAAATCAGGGCTCAGTTGTTGAGCTAGACCGTTTGGCGGGTGAGCCAATGGATGTTCGTGTTAACGGCACATTGATTGCTCGTGGCGAGGTTGTTGTAGTTAATGAAAAATTCGGTATTCGTTTAACGGATGTTATCAGTGCTGCTGAACGCATCAAGAATCTCAAATAATTTGCGTGTTCATTTCGCATATTTTTAAGGTAACAGGCAGCAGATTATGTCTAAAATTATAACAATAATAAAACACATATTCGCGATGATGATTATTTTTTTGTCGTTGCCAGTTTTTGCTGAGGAAAATCCACTTAGCAAAGCCTCCTCTATAAATAAAACAGAACCTTTTGCATTAGCTAATATTATGCAAATGCTGGCAGGGCTTGCTTTTGTTGTTGTTTTGATTTTATTGCTAGGCTGGTTTTATCGCCGTTTTGGTACACCTAGCATAAGCAATAACAGTAATTTCCGTATTATTGCAGGTTTGTCTGTGGGGCAGCGTGAGCGTGTTGTTATGTTACAGGTTGGTGATCACCAAATTTTACTAGGGGTTGGCCCCGGCCACATTGAGAAAATTCATGTCTTTGATGAGCCAATAATGAATTCTGAAAAATCATCTGTTACGGGTGGTTTTGCAGAACGTCTGGCGACAGTAATTAAGCAACGGGGTCAGCGTTAATGCGTACGCTTATTTCAATATTACTGATCATATTGCCGGCCGTGTCAGTGTTCGCTGCACCAGGTCTGGATGCAATTTCAGTCACTACCGGAGAAGATGGTGAACAGACATACTCAGTAACACTGCAAGTCTTGCTATTGATGACGTTGCTGAGCTTGTTGCCAGCAGCATTATTAATGATGACTTCATTTACGCGCATTATTATTGTTCTGGCATTACTTCGCACTGCCATGGGTACTGCGCAAACACCGACAACTCAAGTGTTAATCGGTATTGCCTTGTTCCTCACGTTTTTTATTATGGCACCTATTTTTGAGCAGGTTTATGACGAGGCAGTAACACCTTACTTAGCAGAGGAAATGTCAGTACCTGATGCAATACAGGCTGCCGGCAAGCCATTTCGTGCATTCATGATGAACCAGGTGCGCGACAGCGACTTGCAGCTTTTCTCTGACTTATCAGGCGCAGAAGAGTTTGAATCAACAGATGACATCCCCTTTTCGTTGTTAATGCCTGCCTTCGTTACTAGCGAAATTAAAACAGGGTTCCAAATAGGTTTTCTCGTATTTATTCCATTTTTAGTGATTGATCTTGTTGTTGCCAGCGCGCTGATGTCTATGGGAATGGTGTTTTTGTCGCCGATTATTATTTCGTTGCCATTCAAGATTATGTTATTTGTCTTAGTGGATGGCTGGGTGCTGTTAGTGGGCACATTGGCAGCCAGCTTTTACGTGTAGCCAGTGTTGTGTCCTATAGTGTTTGACGGCTTCAGAGCTCCACAAATAACTCAAGACAAGGCGCAGCCCGAAGTTAAGGGTTGTTCCCTTAATAAGGGCTGCACCAACAGTAGGCGCTTTAGGCGACGCAGTATTGAGTTATTTGTGGAGCTCCCTTTGGGCGCAACGAGAAGCCGTCATCTACTGCGTTGCGTTGTTTGTAAAGGGAACAACCCTTCACTACGCAACGCGCCTTGTAGCTAACGGTTTTTCGTTTCGCTGAAGTCATCAAACACTATGGGACACAACACCACATGACGCAAGAAACAATATTACAGATAGGTGGTCGAGCAATTGAGCTGACTATTTTACTCAGTAGTGTGCTGTTGTTACCGGCGCTGGTTATTGGTTTGATTGTCGCTGTTTTTCAGGCTGCGACACAAGTCAATGAAATGACATTAAGCTTTATTCCCAAGTTGATGGTTATTTTCGGTCTGCTTATTGTTATGGGGCCCTGGCTTTTACTGCAAATAACCAGCTTTACTCGTAATCTTATTCTGGATATCCCCAGCCTGATCGGCTGAAGCTAAATGTAGCAATTGTCGTGAGCTTTACAGACGAAGAAATAATGTTGTGGATAGGCTCATTTTTATGGCCGCTTATACGTATTGGCGCAATGTTAAGTGTTGCTCCATTGGTAAGCCAAAGAAATATATCGCTTAGAGTTCGTGGCGCTCTTGCTATTCTTATTGCCATTGCTATTGGTCCAATGGTGCACACAGAAACGGTGGTTGACCCATTTGGCTTGGACACATGGCTGGTAGTAACCCACCAGATTATTATTGGTTTGGCAATGGGTTTGATATTGCGAATTGTTTTTACAACACTTGAAACGGCTGGACATTTAATTGGAATTCTAACTGGCTTAGGGTTTGCTCAATTTATCGACCCTGGCAGTGGTGTGCCAACCCCTGCGGTAGGCCGTCTATATACGGTAATAGGTTCTTTGTTATTCCTGGCCCTTAATGGCCACATTATTATTATTTTGGCTGTCGCAAAAAGCTTTGAAATAATGCCTGTCAGTATGAGAGGTCTAAGCACTGATAGCGTTTGGCAAATGCTGGAATGGACAGCCATTATGTTTTCTGGTGGTGTGCTTATCGCACTACCTGTGGTTGCAGGCCTATTATTTGTCAATATTGGCTTTGGTGTGATGACACGTTCTGCGCCCCAATTTAATATCTTTAGTGTCGGCTTTGCTGTGACCATTACCTTAGGTTTTATCATTGTGCTTTATTCTTTGCCGTATGCATCAGATCAATTCATCGCTTTACTTGAGCAAGGATTTATTCAAATTGATCAATTTGAGTTGTCTCAGGATCCGGTCTGATGGCTGAGGAGAAGGCACAAGAACGTACTGAACAGGCGACCCCAAAGAAGCTAGAAGATGCAGCTAAAAAAGGCCAGGTTGCACGTTCGAGAGAATTGATTACTGTTGCAATGCTTATCGGTGCGGCGGGCACTCTGCTAATTTTGGGCGACAATATTGCTGAGACGATGAAGTCAATTCTGGCTGGTGGTTGGAATATTCCAAGGGCATATGCTTTCGATACAGTGATGATGACAGAAACCTTATATGACCAGGTTCAAAGTGGACTACTTATGTTGGTTCCTCTTTTTATGGTGATGGTGGCTGTGGCTATTTTATCTGCTGTTTCAATCGGTGGCATCAGTTTTAGTATGCAAGCAGTACACTTTAAAGCGGAAAAAATAAGCCTATTGCAAGGGATAAAGCGCATGTTTGGTGTGCAAGCCTTGATGGAGCTAACTAAAGCAGTGACTAAAGCATTGCTGGTTTCTTCTGTGTTAGTGACAACGCTGTGGTTCAACGCTGGTTGGATTATCAGTTTGTCTAATCAAGGCTTAGTGGTTGGGCTTGGTGCTGCTATTGATTTCGTTGTTTGGGGGTTTCTGTTCCTTTCTGCCAGTTTAATCATCGTCAGCCTTATTGATGTTCCATTCCAAATTTGGAACCACGCCAAGCAATTAAAAATGACATTGCAAGAAGTGAAAGATGAGAACAAGGATACGTTAGGTAATCCAGAAATTAAAAATCGTCTTCGCCAATTGCAAATGGAGACATCAAATCAACGCATGATGGCGGCAGTGCCAGAGGCAGATGTTATTGTCACCAACCCAAGCCATTTTGCCGTAGCGCTACGTTATGACCAGGAAAATATGGCTTCACCGGTTGTCGTTGCCAAGGGTGCCGATCTCATTGCACTACATATACGTAAAATTGGTGATGCGCATAATGTTGCCCGTATTGAAGCGCCGCCATTAGCTCGCGCACTATTTTATAGTACTGAAATTGGTCAACCCATTCCGAATGGCTTGTATATGGCTGTTGCCCAGCTGTTGGCCTATGTCTACCAGTTAAAACAAAAACCAGGTAATAAGAAAAAAATGACCCAGCCTGATTTCCCGGTTCCTGAAGAACACCAACATGATTAGGCCACAGTGCTAATTTGAGAGTAACAATATGATTGCAAATTCACAACCTAATAATATTATTTCAATTGGCTCATTTAACCGTTCTGGAGTAGCGGCATTCATCATTCTGGTGGCGATGTTGGCGATGATTATTTTGCCTATGCCACCCTTGTTATTGGATTTGTTGTTTACATTCAGTATTTCGTTTTCAATCGTAATATTGCTTTCTAGTGTCTACACCAAGCGCCCACTCGATTTTACTATCTTCCCGACCATTATTCTTATGGCAACATTATTGAGGTTGGCACTGAATGTCGCTTCAACGCGTGTTGTGTTACTGGAAGGCCATACGGGAACAGATGCAGCGGGTAAGGTGATCCAAGCCTTTGGTGATTTTGTTGTTGGTGGTAACTATATCGTCGGTATTGTTGTATTTGCCATCCTGGTAATTATTAATTTCGTCGTAGTGACCAAGGGCGCAGGGCGTATTTCTGAGGTCAGTGCACGTTTCACCTTGGATTCTATGCCTGGTAAGCAAATGGCAATCGATGCTGATCTTAACGCAGGGATGATTGACCAGGATGAAGCCAAAGAAAGGCGTGAGACCATTGTCCAAGAAGCGGATTTTTATGGCTCAATGGATGGTGCTAGTAAATTTGTCCGTGGTGATGCCATTGCTGGAATTTTAATCTTGTTCATCAATTTGATTGGTGGCTTGTTGATTGGGACTATGCAACATGGCTTGGATATTAGTGATGCAGCACATAACTATACTTTACTGACTATTGGTGATGGTTTAGTAGCACAGATTCCAGCACTGATATTATCAGTTGCCGCAGCGATCACCGTGACCCGAGTGTCTTCTGCTAAGGAAAGTATGGGTGATCAAGTGATTAATCAGTTGTTTGAGTCACCCAAACCGCTAGCAATTACGGCAGCAGTGCTTGGTATTATGGGCGTCATACCCGGCATGCCAAACGTTGTATTCCTCTTGATGGCTGCTGTTACAGGATACGGTGCGCATATCGTTTCACAGCGTGCAGCACAACCGAAAATTGCTGAAGAAGAGATAGCTGAAACACCTGCTGAAAATGAGACCCAGGAAATTGGTTGGCAGGATGTGGTGCCGGTCGATGCTTTAGGTTTAGAGGTAGGTTATCGCCTCATTCCGTTAGTGGATAAAAACCAGGGTGGGCAACTGTTATCTCGTATTCGAGGTATTCGTAAAAAGTTGACGCAAGATCTTGGTTTTCTTATTCCACCGATACACATTCGTGACAATCTTGACCTTACACCTAATGTTTATCGTATTAGCTTGCTTGGCGTTACGTTGGCAGAGTCAGAGATTCACCCAGAGATGGATCTTGCTATTAATCCCGGACAAGTGTTTGGCGAGCTAAAGGGCATAGCAACAAAAGATCCCGCATTTGGTCTTGAGGCAGTATGGATAGAAACACGTCAACGTGATGAAGCACAAACAATGGGTTACACCGTCGTTGATGCCAGCACGGTTGTTGCGACGCATATCACGCAGTTAATTCAATCTCATGCTGATGAATTATTGGGCAGAGATGAGGTGCAGCAATTACTCGCCACTCTTGAGCAATCAGCACCTAAATTAGTCGAAGAATTGATCCCAGATGTTTTGCCAATCGGTGTGGTATCTCGTGTATTGAAGAACTTGTTACAAGAAGGTGTGGCAATTCGTGACGTTCGCAGTATCGTCGAAACCTTGGCGGAAAATGGCGCTAAGAGTCAAGACCCCGCCGTCTTAACGGCAATGGTTCGTATCTCTCTTGGCCGCTCAATTGTCCAAAGTATCAGTGGAATTAGCCAAGAGTTGGAAGTTATCACGCTAGATCCTGCGCTGGAACAGATATTGCAAAACTCACTGCAAGGGCCAGATCAATCTGGTGTGGCACTCGAACCAGGGCTTGCAGACAGAATGCACCAGACTCTTATTACAATGACGCAGCGCCAGGAGGCCGCGGGTAATGCTGCCGTAGTATTGGTATCGGCTGCAGTTAGAAATTTGATTGCTCGTTTTGTGAAGCACTCGATTCCTAATTTGAAAGTACTGTCTTATAACGAGGTACCGGATAGTAAACAAATTAAGATTGTGGCGACCGTCGGCGCGAACGCTTAGTAGCAATAAATAATACGGGATAATAATAAATGAAGGTAAAACGATTTTTTGCTGAAGATGCACGAATAGCCATGCGTGAGGTGCGCCAGGCATTCGGTTCAGATGCCGTGATTCTAGCCAATCGAGAAGTCGATGGCGGTATTGAATTGATCGCGGCGATAGATTACGACGCCAATACTTTATCAGAGTCAGTTCATAAAGCTGAGAAACAGGCTGCACAAAAGTCAGTGACCTCATTTTCACAGCATCGTGCTAAAAAGTCTGTTGCAGCTAAAGATAAAGCGCCGGCGCGGGAGGAAGCTCAGGCACAGCAGGCCGCAGCAGCCATCAAGAGTTCAACAGAGCTTACTTGGTTACAAGAGCCCGCGCTAGAAAAAATGCAAGCAGAACTGTCGTCACTACGCCATGTTGTTGAAGACCAATTATCGGGTTTGGCCTGGGGTGATTTTGAAAGACGGCACCCTCAGCGCACTGAGCTTCTCAAGCGCTTAATGAGTTTGGGACTTAATGCAAGTATTTGCCAGAAAATTTCGAATAATATTGATAACAGTAATGACATTGAACATAACTGGCGCCAGGCTTTGGCACAACTCGCCTCCCAGGTTAACGTGTCAGATGATGACGTATTGAATAACGGTGGTGTGATCGCAATGGTTGGGCCTACTGGTGTTGGTAAAACGACTACTATCGCTAAATTGGCTGCACGTTATGTGTTACGTCACGGGCCTAAAAGCGTCGCTTTAGTGACTGCTGATAATTACCGTGTTGGTGCCTACGAGCAATTACGTGTTTATAGCCGTATTCTCGATGTGCCACTGCACCTTTTAAGTGAAGAAGAAAATCTGGAGACTATATTAGACAACCTTCTTGATAAAAAACTGGTGTTGATTGATACCGCAGGAGTTAGTCCACGTGATATGGGATTTAAACAACGTATCCAGCCATTAATTAAAAACCGAGAATTATTTGATACCTATTTAGTCTTGTCAGCCAACTCCCAGCTTTCAAGTATGGAAAAATGCTTTGAGGTATTTTCAGAGCTTAAGCCAAGCGCATGTATTTTGACTAAAACTGATGAGGCAGAAAACCTTGGTGCGGCATTAGGCTCATTAATTCATTCAAAAATGCCACTTGCTTATGTCTGTGATGGCCAGCGTGTGCCTGAGGATTTGCATCTTGCAAGACCACACAGTTTGGTTAGTGAAGCAGTAGCATTAACTCAAGATAACGACCAAATATTTGACTGGGAAGCATTAGCGATTGTGCTTGGCGGGAGTGCAGCTAATGCTTACCACTAGTTCACCCTATGATCAGGCGCATGGCTTGAGACAGATGCATGCTAGTGGCCCAGTACGTGTTATTGCCGTTACGGGTGGTAAAGGCGGTGTTGGAAAAACCAATATTTCAATAAACCTGGGTGTCACTATGGCACGTCAAGGTAAGAACGTGTTGCTACTTGATGCTGATTTAGGGCTTGCTAATGTGGATGTGTTACTTGGTTTACACCCAAGAAAAAACCTTTCTCATGTTATGAGTGGTGAATGTGAGCTTGAAGAAATTATTGTTACCGCACCAGGTGGTCTGAAAATTGTTCCGGGTGCGTCAGGTATGCAAGCGATGGCTGATTTGTCGAGTGTAGAACGTGGTGGTTTGGTTAATGCGTTCAGTGAACTTAATACCGATCTTGATGTGATGTTAATCGATACTGCCGCAGGTATATCTGAATCGGTACTCAATTTTACCCGGGCAGCACAAGAAGTGATCATTGTGGTGTGTGACGAACCTGCATCAATGACCGATGCCTACGCCATGATTAAAACACTCCGCTGCGAATACGGTGTTAATCGATTTAGGGTGATTACTAATATGGTCGCAGGTGCAGCAGAAGGACAAGCCTTGTATAAAAAATTGACAGCGGTGACCAATCGTTTTCTTGATGTCACGCTCGATTTTATGGGTGCCATTCCCTATGACGAATATTTACGTAAGGCAATACAAAAACAAAAACCATTGGTTGAAGCCTATCCTAGGAGTAAAGCATCTATGGCATTTAAAAATTTGGCTCAAAAGGTCGATAAATGGCCTGTACCTACTGAAGCTCAGGGGCATTTAGAGTTTTTTTGGGAACGCTTGATTGGTGATCAGTATGCTCAAGGGGCACAGTCATGAATGGCGCAGCAATGTATGCATCGGTAAAGTCTAACGGCTCGGAACAGAATGAAGTGATAGTTCGCCATGCATCGTTGGTAAAACGCATTGCTTATCACTTGATAGGTCGACTGCCAGCAAGTGTGCAAGCGGATGATTTAATTCAGGCGGGGATGATTGGTCTGTTGGAGGCAGCACGAAATTATGATGCTAGCCAGGGCGCAAGCTTTGAAACGTATGCCGGTATTCGGGTGCGTGGCGCGATGCTTGATGAAATTCGCAAAGGCGATTGGGTGCCACGATCAGTGCACCGCAAGGCCAGAGAGATGGCTAAAGCAGTACGCGAAATTGAACATAAACAGGGTCGTGATGCGCGCGACCATGAGGTTGCAGAGGCAATGGAGTTAGATCTCAACGCTTATTATAAGGTGTTACAAGATGTTAGTGGTCACCGTGTATTGAGCTTTGAAGATATTGGTGTTGATGAAGATGCCATGTCTAGCTTGGTAGCAGATAAATCAACAAATCCTGATCAAGGATTACTGGTAGAGGACTTTAAACGCTGTCTGGCAGAGGGGATTTCTGGTCTACCGGAACGTGAACGATTGGTATTAACGCTTTATTATGACGAAGAGCTTAATCTCCGAGAGATTGGTGCCGTTATTGGAGTAAGTGAATCACGAGTTAGTCAAATTCATAGCCAGGCATTAATCAGGCTTAAGGCAAGAATGGCAAATTGGTTAGGAAAGGATTGCAGTAACGTCTGAAATGGAAAAAGAGAATAGTTTGGAGACCAATTAATGGATAAAAACATGAAAATTTTGGTTGTAGATGATTTTTCTACAATGCGTCGAATAATAAAGAATTTATTACGTGATCTGGGGTTTAACAATACCGCTGAGGCTGACGATGGTCAAACAGCATTACCAATTTTACAGCAAGGGGGTATTGATTTTTTGGTTACTGACTGGAATATGCCTGGTAT
>JAESQP010000032.1 GCA_016765075.1 Gammaproteobacteria bacterium | reverse complement strand
TACCGAACGCAGCCTCGGTATTTATGCCATTTTGCAGCAAATTGAAGAAGCACGCCGTTTAGGTCGAAAATGGCTCTATCTAGGCTATTGGATTCATGGTTGCAACAAAATGCGCTACAAAACTAATTTTTTGCCAACAGAAGCCTATCTTAAAGAGGGTTGGCAACGCTTTGAAACAGCACAAGAACTGCTATTGCGCTATAATGGCGGATTAACCTCTGGACACTGAAGGAGCCCACTGAAACAAAATGGCAAAAGAAGAACACATTGAAATGGAAGGAACGGTAGTCGATACCCTTCCCAATACTATGTTTCGCGTAGAGCTGGAAAATGGCCATGTTGTTATGGCACACATTTCCGGCAAGATGCGAAAAAATTATATCCGTATTCTCACTGGCGACAAGGTGACCGTTCAGCTCACTCCCTACGATCTGAGTAAAGGCCGTATCGTTTATCGCGCTCGTTAGAAGGCTGTCGGGTTTATGCTCGCCACATTAACTTTCTGGCGACATTAACTTTCTGTAAGGGTCTCTTCAACTTCATCAAAGCCAAAGACCAAACCCTCTTTACCCGCACTAATGCGCACATGGCCACCATGAGACAACTTGCCAAATAGCAATTCATCTGCCAAAGGTTTTTTGATCTGCTCTTGAATGATTCGCGCCATGGGTCGAGCACCCATTTTGACATCACAGCCATGTTCGGCCAACCAATTGCGCGCCTCTTTATCAATACTCAGTGTCACTTTATGCTCATCGAGCTGATGCTCTAGTTCGATAATAAACTTATCGACAACGAAACCAATGGTACTGTCATCCAATGGTGCAAAGGGCACAATTGCGTCAAGACGATTACGGAACTCAGGCGAAAATAATCGTTTGATCGATTCCATACCATCACTACTATGATCTTGCGTGGTAAAACCCATTGAACTTCGACTCATGTCCTGCGCGCCGGCGTTCGTTGTCATGACCAAAATCACATTTCTGAAATCACTCTTGCGGCCATTATTGTCTGTCAGCATACCGTGATCCATAACCTGTAATAGCAAATTATAAACATCAGGATGTGCCTTTTCTATTTCATCGAATAACAACACAGCATGAGGCTGCTTATTGACAGCTTCGGTGAGCAAACCACCTTGATCAAAACCTACATAGCCAGGCGGCGCACCGATTAAACGAGAAACGGTGTGGCGCTCCATGTATTCAGACATATCAAAACGAATCAACTCAATACCCAGGACGTGAGCAAGCTGACGCGTTACTTCTGTTTTACCCACGCCTGTTGGTCCTGAGAATAAAAATGAACCAATAGGTTTTTTACCATCACGCAAACCAGAACGCGCCATTTTAATCGCGCTGACAAGGTTAGCAATGGCGTCATCTTGGCCAAAAACCAGTAGCTTGAGATCACGGTCTAGTGTTCGTAAGCGATCCTTATCACTCGCCGAAACACTCTTGGGTGGTATGCGTGCCATTTTGGCAATAATGCGTTCAATATCACGCACGCCAACGGTCTTTTTGCGCTTCGACGCGGGCATCAACTGAATACTGGCGCCCGCTTCATCAATGACATCAATCGCTTTATCCGGCATATAACGTTCTGTCAGATAACGGTCTGCAAGTTCTGCGGCGATACGTAAGGCATCACGTGTGTAACGTACGCCATGGTGTTCTTCAAAAGCACTGCGCAAGCCTTTAAGAATTTCAACCGTTTCTTCAACACTGGGTTCAACAACATCAATTTTTTGAAACCGACGCGCCAAGGCGCGGTCTTTTTCAAAGACGCCGCGATACTCTTGATAGGTGGTCGCACCAATACATTTTAGCTCGCCTGATGCCAGCCCGGGCTTAATCAAATTCGATGCATCCATAACACCACCTGAAGCAGCACCGGCACCAATGATGGTATGAATTTCATCGATAAACAGGATTGAACCGGGTTCATTACGTATTTGTGACAGCACGGCTTTCAAACGTTTTTCAAAATCACCACGATATTTGGTGCCGGCCAATAAGGCACCCAGATCCAAGCTGTAAACTGTTGAATCGAGCAATACCTCAGGCACTTCGCCATTGACAATCATGCGCGCCAAGCCTTCTGCCAGGGCGGTCTTACCGACACCGGCTTCACCAACAAACAAGGGATTATTTTTACGCCGACGACAAAGCACCTGTACTGCGCGCTCAATCTCATCTTTGCGCCCGATTAACGGGTCAATCTTACCTTGCTTGGCCAATTCATTAAGGTTGCTAGCGTAAGCATCTAACGCTGTCTTAGCACTTTCATTCGCTGACTCAGCATCAGTAGCTTGCTCAAAGTCATCCGCGCCCTCTTCACCCGTGCGTGACATACCATGAGAAAGATAGTTAACTACATCCAGACGGCCAATATCTTGCTGCTTGAGCAGGTAAACGGATTGCGAATCTTGTTCGCTATAAATCGCCACCAATACATTGGCACCAGTAACTTCATCTTTACCCGATGACTGAACATGAAACACTGCACGCTGCAAGACACGCTGAAAACCTAATGTTGGCTGTGTCTCTCTACTATCTGAATCAGTTAATACGGGTGTAGTTTCTTTAAGAAAATAGCCAAGATCTCGCCTGAGAATATTGAGGTCAGCGCCACAGGCACCCAAAACACCGGTCACAGAATTATTTTCAAGTAGTGCTAGCAGTAAATGCTCGACCGTAATAAATTCATGACGACGATCGCGCGCTTCTTTAAACGCGGCATTGAGAGACAGTTCCAGCTCTTTACTCAACATGTCGTTTTACTCCTGCTATCAACATTCAGGCTTCTTTCATCACACATTTCAGTGGGTGTTCGTTATCACGGGCAAGCTCACTGACTTGAACAACTTTAGTTTCGGCAATGTCTCGTGTAAAAACACCACAAACACCTTGACCACGTGTATGCACATGTAACATCACCTGTGTTGACTGCTCTTCGTTCATACCAAAGTAGCTCTGCAACACCTTAGTGACAAACTCCATAGGAGTATAATCGTCGTTTAATAGCAACACTTTAAAAAGTGGTGGCTTTTTAAGTTTTGGTTTCGCCTCTTGTAAAGCCAAACCATCGCCATCATCGTTACCAATGAGTCGCTTATCGTCAGGCATTCCCGGTCACTTTTTGGTTGCTCATATGCTGTATAAATCTCTATGTAATATAATATATGGTACCAATTTACATATTATCAATCACGGCCTGTGCGTAATCTGAACAACTCAGCAAGGTTCCATCCGGCATCAGACGTTGCAGATCGATAGTCACCGCCTTGGCTGCAATAGCACCCGTAATACCACTAATAATGCCATCAGCAGCTTGCGTCCAACCCATATAACGCAGCATCATTTCGGCTGACAAAATCAGCGAACTCGGGTTGGCCTTATTCTGGCCAGCATAGTCAGGTGCAGTACCGTGTGTGGCTTCAAATAGTCCGATACTATCCGATAAGTTCGCCCCTGGCGCAATGCCAATACCGCCTACCTGGGCAGCCAACGCATCGGAAATATAATCCCCATTAAGGTTCAGTGTGGCGATAACGCTGTATTCCTTGGGTTGTAATAAAATCTGCTGCAAAAAGGCATCAGCAATCACATCTTTGATGATTATCTCACCACCCGTGCGCGGGTTTTTCATCGTACACCATGGGCCACCGTCGATCTCTTTTGCACCAAACTCACTCTTGGCCAGTTCATAACCCCATATCTTAAAGCCACCTTCGGTAAACTTCATGATGTTACCTTTGTGTACCAAGGTGACTGAATCACGGTCATTATCAATCGCGTATTGAATGGCTTTGCGTACCAGACGTTGTGTGCCTTCAACCGATACCGGTTTAATACCAATACCCGATGTTTCGGGAAAACGAATGTTAGTGACACCCATTTCATCTTGCAAAAACTGAATGACACGTTTTACGTCATCGCTACCAGCCTCCCATTCGATACCAGCATAGATATCTTCAGAGTTCTCACGAAAAATAACCATATCAGTATTTTCCGGCTCGCGCAGCGGACTCGGCGTGCCGTCGAAATAACGTATAGGGCGCATACAAACATAGAGATCCAACTGCTGGCGCATGGCAACATTAAGCGAACGAATACCACCACCCACCGGGGTCGTTAATGGCCCTTTAATGGCAATTTTATATTCGCGCATAGCCGCTATGGTTTCTTCTGGCAGCCAGACATCATCACCATAGACTTTGGTGGCCTTCTCCCCGGCATAAATTTCCATCCATGAGATTTTCTTGTCATCGCCATAGGCTTTGCTGACTGCTGCATCGACCACCTTGCGCATCACTGGTGTGATGTCAACACCGATACCATCGCCCTCAATAAATGGCACAATCGGGTTTGCGGGCACCTGTAGCTTGCCAGAGCCGCTTATACCTAGCACTTCACCAGACGGTACCGTAATTTTGTCATACGCCATATTAAAATAACCTCATGCTTGGTGGGGCAATAATTGAGAAGGAAAAACTGAATAACAGACTGATTTTAACAGGTTTTTCTAATCATTGAAAAATCAGCATCCGTCTATAAGCCCTACAACAAACTCTAAAACCGTGGCTTTACGCTACGAAAACCGACTATCCGCGTGTATAGTAATCTGCAATGAAATAGAACCCGTAATGATTACTTGGATATAATGCTAGGTCTTGCTGCTGTATCAACAACTTTATAAATAATGACCCTTAGCCACTTGATTTGTTACCTTCGCTTTTAAACTGGCACCCTTTCACCATGTCAAACCCTTTACGCATTACCGTGGCCATGTCTGGCGGCGTCGATTCTTCAGTCACTGCGTTATTGCTGAAGGAACAAGGCCACCAGATTTGCGGTTTATTTATGAAAAATTGGGACAACGAAGATCCTGATTCCCCTTGCACGGCTGAAATCGATCTGGCCGATGCCATCGCTGTTGCCGACAAGTTAGGCATTGACATCGACGGCGAAAACTTCGCTGCAGAATATCGCGAACATGTGTTTACACATTTTATTAGCGAACATCGTGCGGGCCGCACACCCAACCCTGATATTTTGTGCAATAAAGAAATCAAGTTTAAAGTTTTTCTCAATCACGCTCTCGCCCGCGGTGCCGACAAGGTAGCCACCGGGCATTATGCGCGAATTGATTGTGTCGATAACTGCTATCGTCTACTCAAAGGCCTGGATGGCAATAAAGACCAAAGCTATTTTCTCTACACCCTGGGACAATATGAACTCAGCCACAGTCTGTTCCCGATTGGCGAACTCGAAAAAAAAGTCGTGCGTGAACTAGCGGCTGATGCTGAATTTGACAACCACAATAAAAAAGACAGTACTGGCATTTGCTTTATTGGTGAACGCGATTTTCGCCCTTTTTTAAAACGTTATATTTCACCCCAGCCTGGGGTTATACAAACTATCGAAGGCGAAACGCTGGGTAAACATGAAGGGCTGATGTTTTATACCTTAGGTCAACGCCAAGGCCTCGGCATAGGTGGCATTGCCAAAAATAGTGGTGAACCTTGGTATGTCGTCGATAAAGAGTTGCAAAATAATATCTTATTGATTGCGCAGGGACATAATCACCCACGTTTATTTCATCAACATTTAAGTGCGGATACCCTGCACTGGGTTAGCGGTGAAGCACCACCATTACCGTTAAGCTGCTCTGCCAAAATCCGCTATCGTCAAAACGATCAAACTTGCCATTTGCGACATGACAATAAGCTTGGTCTAGTGGTGGATTTTGATGAACCACAACGTGCGATCACACCAGGACAAGCGATCGTTTTTTATCAAGATGATGTTTGTCTGGGTGGTGGTACTATCGTTTCAAAATGGAATTAAGGGCTTTATATTGATTAATCATAGCGAAGAAAACCGTATCATTGCTCTGGCCGGTGCCTTCCAGGCCATCGATGCCGTCAAACAATTAGCCCATTTTGGCAACTGTGAGACTGCGCTGATTGAAACAGCATTACACAGCCTGTTTCAAACGCATCCCGATAACGCTAGTGATGTATTCAATGGCCAGCAAAATGTACAACAAGGGCTAATCACCTTTATTCGCCAATTTGGCAATGACAACAGCAAACGTGATATTGAAATCACACGTTACGCAGTGAACCTGCTCGCACTGGAAAAACGTCTATATAAAAATAAATCATTACAAGAGCAAGTTTTTAAAGGTATCGAGCAAGCCAAAGAGCAAGCAAAATTCTTCTCGCCAACCCATGAAAACGTCATTGCCAATTTGGCTGGCCTGTATCGTGACACTATCAGTAAACTCGGCCCCAAGATTATGATTAACGGTCAAGACGGACATCTTAACCAACAATATAACGCCAACCGTGTACGCATGCTATTACTCGCCGGTATTCGTGCCTGTGTCTTATGGCGCCACTGTGGTGGCAATCGATTTCAGTTTATAATCGGTCGTAAACGTATGCTGGATGCTGCCAACCGTGTATTGGAAGCAATACCCGATAACCCTACAAGTCCACCAAAAAACCTCTAATAAAAAACCCAAAAAAAACCCAAAAAAAACCAGTGGCATTCAACGAATAGAGTCGACTACAACCAAGCTACCATTACCATAAAAAATGGTATATGAGTCAACGGAAAAATAATGCTTTTCAATAGAAATTGAATATCCATTAAAATGGTAGTGGCTTACTCAAACAATAAAAATCCCCCTTGTGATTAAGCACTGCGAGGGCTATGGTCACTTAGAAGCGTTGCCTAAGTGTAACCGACTAAGGTCTATCCGCAAATCACAACGGGCAATCTTATTGCTACCGTTTGCGTTGGTTGCCTCACGCTACTCCATTTCATTTTTAATTGTTGCTTCAGTAGGGTTTTTTGCCTTAACGTTTATTGACGCCTTATTTTATTTGGCTGCGTGGATGGATGATAATTTAATTGGCGCATTTATGAGCTCGCCCGATTCCATTGTCGGAGAGAATGAGGGGGGGCGTTCTTCGTGCTTAATATTCTTATCTCGTCCTTATACTTTATTTTGCCCTTATTGTTTGGACTTGTTATGGGATGGGCAGGGTTTACTATAGCAGGGGCAATAAATGGTGCGGTGCAATCAGGTTTTCTAGCTACAGGTGGAGCTGGGGCGACCTCGAATAGCGCTGGTAGTGCTGCGACGCAGTTACCCGGTAGTATTGCCCGTGGTGCAGAAGGAGCAGGATCTGTTGCTGCAGCTGCGGGGAATAGAGCCGCTAATGCTGCGAAATCGAGATAAAAAAATCAGCTTTAGGGCTATGCCCTAAAGCTGATTTGTAATGCTCGGCCCGTATTTATATGGGCCAGGGGTTAATGATTTCTAAAAAAATCTATATCATTATCAAGGGATGCCTGTTGTTCCTGAAATGCTGGGTTTACGTTAATCAGATTTTCTGTTGGTAGAGAATTATATGGTGTCCTATCCCAAGGACTAAAATCCGCAGAGGAAGTCACATTTAGTTCGCCATCAGTAGAGTCATAACTGGAATTACTGGTACTTGAATGTGCTTGTTGTCCAGCACCTGCACCAATCGAAAAAATTAATTTAATAATAAAGACAAACAAACCAAACATTAAACCGAAAACACCGGCCAGTATCCGCCAGCTTACCGAGCGCTTCCAGGTCGGATTGGATTCAGGCATGTTGAGTCCCCAATCCTCTAAACGACCCTTTTTCACTTCAATAGAAAGCTTAGCCTGCTTTTTACGGGCTTTGGCTATGCGACGTTTAACGCCCCATTCATCGAATTTGCTTTCTTGGTTGTCCATAGTATTAAACTCTTTTTCTCTTATTACCTCATTTTCACCCTTATTGTTGCATTTGGCAACTGAACACAAGCCTGTGGCGTGCCACCTGCTTCATCAAACATACGAATGACTTATCTATAAGTATCGACCTGGCAATAGAATAGATTAATGACGTATTGATAATGCAATCATCAGTCTCATTCCACACATCAACATTTTGTTCAAGATATTCGATAGACCTTGCCGTGCTCGGTTAACTCTTTGATGAGGTCTATACGTTCTCCATTCCAGTGGTAACTAATATGTTTGCCTTGAATCGGAATGCGCATGACATCGGGGTAGAATGCTGCAAAACATTCTCCACCCTTGTCCCGAACGCTCGGGTAGACAATCCCATCATTGCCTTGAGCAAGAATAGTTTTAGCAAATTGCTGGGAAAAAGAATAGTCATCGGGATGCAATATATCTTGATAATCACCCACTCTAATATCGGTAAGTATTGTGTCAATACTGCCAACTAATTCTCGCATATCAGCAATCCAGCCTGGGGCTTGATTCGTTGCTTGATTAAATAGACTGACGTGATGAGCGGTTTCAAATAATGCGGTTTGATAATTATTTGCCGCATAAAAAGCGCCAAAGCTACCATCATGAAACCTGCTAGGTTTATCGGTCGTTGCGTGGGTAAACGGAGCCATGACCCATGATGCTCCGCTCCCGCCAACCCGACGTGATGGAGGAATCAGCTCTAGTCGGCCCATAGATTCCGATAATCGCGGATTAGTCCGGCTTTCACTGATGCCAAGTAACAGCCAGTCTTTAGGGTCAGCGATGTCATCGAATAGATCAATGGGCGGATAGGCGGAATTCACTAAGCGATGGTAGTGTGGCCACGTTACCTGATTTAAGGCTATCTCTACCATTGGCCACGCGACGCATCCAGGTAACGTCTCACGCGCATAATATCGGTGAGGCGCCCGTTAAGCATGACATCAAGGGCGGATGAACCGGCAAAGGCGTCGTTAGCCGTGGCTATCCATTGATAACCTCGTTGAGGGTCTTTAAATAATAGGCGTAGTGCCTTATGGATACCGAGCAGGTTCGATATTCTATCGGCTTGATCTATGCTGAGCCGTCCAAGTGATCCTTTCTTCCAACGCGCATAGGTGCGCGTGGCGATATCACCAAGCAATGTGGCGGCTTGATCATCAGAGATACCCCATTTTTTAAATAAAGTCATCACTGCTCTTTGCATCGCAGCAAGTTCTTGCGTGGAATAATTCTTTGAGAGAACCTGTGGCATGTCGATTAATTTGAGTTGTGCCATATTCACTCTCCTTTCGCTAAATAAGACATATGTCTATTTTTACCATAAAATACGCTATTTGTCCATTCATGTTCACAGCAGACGGTTGGCTCCTAATGCTCAAAAATTAACGGGGGGTTCAGTCACCTTTCGGTAGCATGGCATGTCATGCTGTATTTCATTCGGTACAGTAGTTAATTAAGGAGAAGCAGGTGTTGGGAATCGTAAAGCGTACAGTGGCTTTAGGCCTTATCGTCATGCTGCTGCAGGCCTGTGGTGGCGGGTCTTCATCGGGCAGCAATGCGGGTGCTGGGGGCGGTGGCAATGCCGGCGGGTCGGGTGGTGGTACGGCTGGGCTGGCCGAAGCTAATCAGTTTCCCCAAGTGGATAGCGTGCAATCTTCAAACCTTGATCCGGTAGATCTTTTTGGTGCACGCTTTGCTATTGACGGGACGACATTCGTTGTCAGCGCAGACGGTGAAGACAGTGGCGATCCCAATAATCCATTGGATAATACGATACCTTCCGCCGGCGCAGCCTATGTTTTTGAGCTAATTAATAATGATTGGGTGGAAACTGCTTATTTAAAAGCACCGATACCGGGGGTCGGCAGCTTAGATCAGTTTGGTTTCAGTGTGTCCATTTCGGGTGATACGATCGCCGTCGGTGTCTTTGGTTTTGATGCTCCTGGGGGAGTCTTTGCGGCAGATGAGGGAGTCGTGTTTATCTTTGATCGGGTCAATGGCGTGTGGAATTTTTCACAAACCTTAGTGCCCGCTACGACGCGCTTATTTACGAATTTTGGGACACGCGTTGTCATCGATGGCGACACCTTGATTACGGTGGGTTCTGACCTATTGGAGCGACGAATCATTGTCTTTGAGCGCGTGAATGGAATTTGGTCTGAGACCGCGACGCTATTAGGTAGCGGTGTCGATCCCAATGTTATTAATTCATTCGGACAGTCTCTAGACTTATCAGGCGATACCATAGTGGCACAAGGTACTGGTGGTACTTATGTATTTCGAAAAGTGGGGGTTAATTGGGTTGAGCAGCAACTTTTAGAGGCCCCAGGTGGCATTACGCTTAATGGAGATCGTTTATTAGCTGGGCCGGATGAAGATGGGACTATTTTCAGTTATGTTCGAAGTGACAATACGTTTACTCTTGATCAGATGCTCACAAGCACGTTCCCAGTACCAAACTTTGTCGGAAACCTCGAGCGCGCACGCTTAGATGGCCCTATTGATTTTGATGGAACCATCCTTTATGCCGGTATTTCTGCTCAATCGAGAGCGATGGATCTCGGTAGAGGGTTCTTATTTCAGTTAGTTGACAATACGTTTGTCAATGTGGGTCATGTTCAAACAATGTTGCCAACTGCAGGTGCGCAAATGTTGCCAATAAGTCTATTTCCCTTTGCTGTCACTGGCGCGGTCTCTTTTCCTTTTGCAATCGCTAGTGGCACTGACCCATCAAATGGCAGAGAAAACGTGTCAGTTTTTGATCTAAGCTCGTTACCGTAACTCTGCAACCCCAAAACGAAACAGTCTCCTAGTCTAGAAAAACGCTGTTTTTATCGTAGAGCATGAACAACCGGAGTAAATTGATGTGCTCTTTTGATAATTGTTCGTACCAATCTTCGTTTGTGTAACCGACTAAGGTCTATCCGCAAATCACAGCCAAATAGCTTCGATTAAAAAATCCAAGTGTACCCCCCCTTAAAGCTACTCTTAGCTAAAGTTTCGTTGCTATCACGCGTGTTTTCTCTATTTAAGTAAGTTGTTGTATTATTACAGACTCAATGAATTGATTAGAAATCCTTAATCAGAGGCTGCCAGACCCTTTAACCCATGATGGAACCCACCATGCAACTTAACTCTTTGACTGCGATTTCGCCGATCGATGGCCGTTATGCCACGAAAACACTGGCGCTGCGTGAACACCTTAGTGAATATGCGCTGATTCGCACTCGCATCATCGTCGAAATCCGCTGGCTACAGCGCCTTGCCGATACTGCTGAAATCAGCGAAATCGCGCCTTTAAGCGAGAGTGCCAATGCCTGGCTACAATCGCTTATCGATAAATTTGAGGTGGCTGACGCTGAGCGCGTGAAAGCCATTGAAAAAATAACCAATCACGACGTTAAGGCTATTGAGTATTATCTCAAAGAGCGTTTTGACAAGAACGATGAACTGGCACCCCTTAGTGAGTTCTTGCATTTTGCCTGCACTTCAGAAGATATTAACAATCTTGCCTATGGCTTGATGCTTGATAGCGCACGTCAAAATGTTTTATTACCACTGATGAATGAAGTCACCGCTGCCATCAAAAAACTGGCTCACGACAATGCTGAACAAGCCATACTCGCACGCACACATGGCCAAGCTGCCTCACCAACCACCCTGGGTAAAGAGATGGCGGTTTTTGCCTACCGCATGCAAAGACAACAAAATCAATTCGCTGCGCTGCCCATACTCGGCAAGATCAATGGCGCAGTGGGTAACTTTAATGCACATATATCAGCCTATCCGGAAATAGATTGGCCAACACTTGGCAAGGAGTTTGTCGAATCACTGGGGCTACAATGGAGTGCTTACACCACACAAATTGAACCTCATGACACTATCGCTGAACACTTTAATAGCCTGGTGCAATTTAATACGGTGCTACTCGACTTTAGTCGCGACATCTGGGGCTATATATCCGTCGGTTACTTGCGCCAGAAATTACAAGCCAATGAAGTAGGTTCTTCGACCATGCCGCATAAGGTCAACCCCATTGACTTTGAAAATGCCGAAGGCAACCTTGGTATTGCCTCTGCCATGCTTACTCATATGGCACAAAAACTCCCGGTATCGCGCTGGCAACGTGATCTTAGCGACTCAACCGTATTACGCAATATCGGTGTGGGTATCGCGCATAGCGTTATCGCAATGCAGTCAACACTGGCTGGCATCGGTAAACTGCAAGCCAATGCAGACGCTATGCGCGCCGATCTTGATGATGCCTGGGAAGTGCTTGCCGAACCCGTTCAAACCGTCATGCGTCGTTACGGCATCGCAGAGCCTTATGAAAAGCTTAAGGCATTAACACGAGGTCAAGGTATTAATCGCGACACATTGCATGATTTTATTACCGCGCTAGAAATACCGAATGAAGCCAAAGAGAAACTATTACAACTAACGCCCGCTAGCTATATTGGTAACGCAGTACAACAGGCTAAATCAGTTTAGCCACAAGATTGTGACAGGGTTGGCAGTAAGTCTGACCTGGAAATGGATAATTATTGATAGGGATTCCGGGGCGGCACTATCGTCATATTCCTCCATGCTCCCCCTAGGTGTCGTCATTTGGCGTCCCTCACCCAGGCTGGCTTCGGTCAGCCTGGGGTTTTTAAATGGCGATTAGCAATAAACGCGCCGGCCAATGATAAACAACACATTGTTAAGGGCTATGCTGCGCTTGGCAGTGCAGTAATAGCGCTTATCGCTCAAAGTCGCCATCAGCTCTCCTTAGCTGCAATTTTTAACCATAAGCGCTTGTAACACATCACCGGTTTTTGCATTTTGCACAAAGGCAGCAACACCGAGGTTCTTATCAGTCCAATCCGCCGCAATGGAAAATTTCTCGCTTAAGCTACTGCTTTTCCCTGCCAACTTATAAGGCCCCATTAACTTTCTCACCACATAATCATGGTGCAGTGTTTTACCACTGTTTTCACCACGCGGAATATCGCTGATCAACTCATTCTCAAACAAGGCAAGGTATAAACCATAACCATTAGCACTTTGCTCATCAGCCAGTTCTACTCTGGCATCCACTTGCAAGCTTGCTGCGTCAGCATTACCTAACGTCAAGTCACCCAAGGTCAAATGAATAGTTGCCTTGGCTGATTCGGCATTGACTTTCTCAATGGGCCCATCGGTACCGTTACGTTTGTACCAACCACGCAAGTCTTCACCATTGAGCACAAATTGTGGTGTATAAACGGTACGAAGATTATTGACATCGCCTTGATGGCGCTGGCGCTTGCTGTATTGCTTGCTAGAAAAAGGATCTTTCCAACCAAGATAATTCCAATAATCAACGTGTAACGCTAAAGGCACGACTTGCTGGGAATCGAACTGACCTTCCGCCAAATTGCTCAGCCAACGATCCGCTGGTGGGCAGCTACTACAGCCTTCTGATGTATAAAGCTCAAGCAAAGCGACTTTGTGCTCAGCGCTTTGACCGTGACATTGCCCCGCTGACACAGAAAATGGCATCGTTAGCGCAAGCAAAAAACTGCTGTAATAGAAGGGTTTCATAACTGATGGCATACTAACTCCGAAATCTTATTCTAGGGGGCGTTCTCAATCAATAAGGGCGACCTTATTGATTGAGAACGCCCCGAACTGTAACGGTAAAATATTGCAAGAACGTCACAGCTTAACGGCTTTTGATTAAATCGCCTTAATCCAATACATTAAGTACTAATAGGAACATATTATTCGTTACACCACACTAGCCCCACAGCATCGCCGTATTTGGGCCATTGCTGCCCCTATGATGCTATCAAACCTATCCGTACCCTTATTAGGTATCGTTGATACTGCCGTTATGGGACACCTCGATCATGCCTATTATATGGGCGCGGTAGCTATCGGTGCGCTGATCTTTAGTTTTGTTTACTGGGGCTTTGGCTTTTTGCGTATGGGTACGACAGGTTTAGTTGCGCAATCTACTGGCGCCAACGATCAAGACGAAGCGCATGCTGTGCTATTACGCGGCTGCGTCGTTGCGCTAGCTTTGGCTGTTCTCTTACTACTAATACAGCCCGTTATTGCATGGGTTTCATTTTCGCTTATTAACGCCAGCCCTGAAGTCGAGCATCATGCTCGTACGTATTTCGACATTCGTATCTGGAGCGCCCCCGCCACGCTCATCACCTATGTCATTATCGGTTGGTTTTTAGGCAGACAAAATGCTCGTGTACCCCTGTACATTACCTTGTTTATTAACGTTATCAATATCGTGCTCGATTTAGTGTTTGTTGTCGGGCTAGGCATGACCGTAGACGGCGTAGCCTGGGCCAGTGTCATCGCTGATTATAGTGGCTTAGCCTTAGCAGGTTTTTTCATTTGGCAGATGTTAAAACGCTACCCACCAAACTACAGCAAAGCTCAGATTTTTAATCGGCAAGCATTAGCCAAGATGTTCTCTGTTAACCATACCATCTTCATTCGCACCTTATGCCTGGTCTTTACGTTTGCATTTTTTACTGCTCAAGGCGCCGAATTTGGTGATACGCTGCTCGCTGTCAATGCTCTGCTGCTCAATTTTCAAGCGCTAATGGCCTATGTGCTCGATTCCTTCGCGCATGCCGCAGAAGCATTAGTCGGTCATGATATTGGTGAAAAAAATCCGTCATCGCTTAATCGTACTGTCAAAGAAATTATGCTTTACTCACTTGTCTTTGCCAGCTTATTCAGTGCCATTTACTGGCTGTTTGGCTCAATTATTATTGCTATGATGAGTGATATAGAATTGGTCAGGCAAGGTGCACATGAATATTTGCCTTGGGTCATAGTATTGCCACTCGTTTCAGTGTGGAGCTTTGTTTACGATGGCATTTTTATCGGCGCTACACGTACACGCGTCATGCGTGACATGATGATTATTGCAACCTTCCTGGTGTTTATACCCGCCTGGTATGTGTTCCAGTTTATGGGTAATCATGGGCTATGGCTGGCGCTGACATTATTTCTCGCTACTAGAGGGATAACACTGGCTATTATATGGCACCGTTATACTACCAATAACATGTTATTTTCCGAGTCCAGCCAAAATCAGCGCTGAACATGGCTACTCCCTTATCCTGACCCTCGCACAATGCGCTAAACTATACGCATTGCTGACAACAAGGAGCCGTGATTAAACTAATTTGACTTGGCAGTGATATTATTGTGAGCAATAACAAGTTAAATAGTGCCTGTAAAACAGTAAGTTAGCTACTGCGGAGTAGCAACTGGAGACAGGCTATGTTGCTTGAGACAAATATAAGCAGTACTAATAATGAGGCTACTATGCCAATGAATCGTAAAATTCTAATTGTCGAAGACCAGGCTGATATCGCCAATCTGATTAAAATCAATCTTGATGATTTGGATTGTCAGGTCGAAATCGCTGCCGATGGGCGCGAAGCCGCCGCCAGAATTCAAAACGAAGAATTTGATCTGTTTATTCTTGACCTCATGCTACCGCATGTCGATGGTTTGGAGTTATGTCGGCAAATCCGCGCTAAGGAAAACTATGTGCCCGTGTTGATGTTAACCGCAAAATCTGAGGAGCTAGACCGCGTGTTAGGCCTGGAAATGGGTGCGGATGACTATATGACAAAACCATTTAGCGTGCGTGAACTCACTGCACGGGTCAAAGCCCTGTTCCGCCGCAGTGATGCGATGAGTCAAGCCGTTGCAACTAATCAAACAATGATTACTCACGCTAATCTAATGATTGATATCAGTAGACATACTGTGACGCTCGATGGTCAAACGATCGAACTCACCGCCAAAGAATTTGACCTGCTAGTACACTTTGTCAGTAATCCAGGGCGGGTATATACCCGCGCCCAGCTATTGGATTCGGTTTGGGGTTACTCTCACGACGGTTATGAACATACCGTTAATTCACATATTAATCGCTTACGAACAAAAATTGAAGAAGATGCCAGCAAACCTAAATACATTCTTACCGTGTGGGGTGTGGGCTATAAATTTACTGAGTTAACTCCATAAATCAACCCTCTATCCATGTTTTTTCATACTCTTTATGGCAAGCTTGCCATCACACTACTTGGCCTGCTTGTTACCGTTGGCGCAACGTATATCGTGCTAACAGCCTATTTCACCAAAGATCATCTACGCAAAACCAGCCAGGAGTTAAACCGTACTCTTGCTGCCAATCTGATTAAAGAACGTGACCTCGTCCATGAGGGTGAAATTAATGTCAATGCGATTGAAACTGTGTTTGAGTCATTCATGGTGATTAACCCAAGCATTGAACTCTACCTGCTTGATCAGCATGGTGGTATTTTAGGTTATTCGGCACCTAAAAATGCCGTACAGGCCAAACACATATCGCTTGCCCCTATCAACCAGTTTCTAGACGGTGCGCCTTTGCCCATACTTGGCGATGATCCACGCACCACTGGCCGAAAAAAAATATTCTCTGCGGCACCACTCATTGGCAAAAACGGTGAAATGCGCTACCTGTATGTTGTTTTGCGTGGCGAAAATTATGATTCCATCTCCGATGTGCTGGGGGATAGTTATATTCTACGTCTTGGCACCTGGGTAACCGCAGGTAGTTTATTGTTTGCACTGATCGCAGGCTTGTTTTTATTCAATCAATACACACGTCGATTAACACGACTGTCAACAACAATGACTGAGTTTCGCAATAGCGATTTGTCGCAATATGACTCGAATGTTCAACTTATCGTGCAATCCAGTGATGAAATTGGCAAACTTGAATCAAGCTTTAACGACTTAGCAAAACGCGTAATCTTGCAATTGCAAGAACTGCGTGAAACCGATACACATCGACGCGACATGATCGCAAATATCTCTCATGATTTACGTACACCTTTAGCTTCTATGCAAGGGTATTTAGAAACGTTGCTGCTCAAAGGTGGGAAATTAGACTCAGAAAAACAACGAGAATACCTTGAAATTGCACTCCGACACAGCCACCGCCTTGGTAAACTCATCAAAAATTTATTTGAATTGGCGCGACTTGATTCTGGTGACATTAATATAAATAAAACCAGTTTCTCATTACATGAATTGGCGTTCGACATTATGCAAAAACATCAGCTCGATGCCGAACAGCGTGGCGTAACACTGAGCTGCAACGATGCCAATGACATCTGCAATGCTTATGGTGATATTGGCTTAATCGAGCGCGTGCTGGAAAATCTCATAGAAAATGCCATTCGTCACTGCAATGAAAATGGCTATGTAAACATCAATATTGTTGAAAAAGATGGTGGCGTTCAGGTGCGGGTCACAGACACTGGCAAGGGAATTCCTGCTGAGCAATTGAGTCATATATTTAATCGTTTTTATCAAGTTGATAAACATCGTAGTAATAAAAGCGGTGGTGCAGGTTTAGGACTTGCCATTGTTAAACGTATTCTTGACCTCCATCATAGCAACATAAAAGTTAATAGTGAGGCGGGTAAAGGTGCTGAGTTTTCATTCACTCTCGGCTGTATTCTCACTCAGACAAAAGCCTCTGAAAACTCAACAAGATAATTAAAACTAGCCCCCAATCAAATAAACCGTCTATTTAAAGGTGAACTACAATGAAACGCAGACACTTTATTCAAGCAGGCATCGCTGCTACCGTACTAGGCGCAGTCAGTCTTAGTCCCCTATCTGCCAAGAAAAGTACAATTACTCCTTTTGTATTAAGCGAAGAGGAATGGCGCAGACGCCTGAATGAAAAACAGTTCCACGTACTCAGAAAAGAAGGCACTGAACGACCCTGGAGCAGCGACCTTAACGACGAAAAACGTGAGGGAATGTTTGTCTGCGCTGGTTGCGACCTACCTTTGTTCGAGTCGGCAAAAAAATACGACAGCGGTACCGGCTGGCCTAGCTTTTGGGCGGCAATTGACAACCACACGGAAACTAAAACTGATTTCAAAATCTTTTTTCCACGCACTGAATACCATTGTGCACGTTGTGGTGGTCATCAAGGCCATATCTTTGATGATGGTCCCAAGCCTACGGGTAAACGCTGGTGTAATAATGGCGTAGCGCTAAAATTTATTGCCACAAAGCAATCATAATTAATGCACCATCCTAATGCACCATCCTAAATAAGGCGCCACAAGAAAATACCTCTGCTCAGCTCAAAGTAAATCATTGCCTGTGCTTACCTGGCCACGCACACCCGCTTTACGTCCGTAAAATGGGATACTAAACCTCATTTAACATGAACAAACGACAAAAAAATTAAACCCTCCCCTCCACGAGCCGCTAACAGTCATGCGGGTACACCTCCCAAGGGAATATGCCGCTTGAGGACAAGGAGACACATCATTGCGCACAATTGACTCAAGTCATGTGCTGTGTGTCGATATAGAGTTCAGCGGGTATAGGGTTAACGCTGATAATAGGGGTGGAGCTATATGTATACCATGATTGCTAAAGTATTCGGAATGAAGAGCATGTCCGTGCGCTTTAAAATGAATTTAACTGTGTGCCTGATATTTATTATCGTTGCGGCAATGGTTCTAAGTCTTTCGTACAAAAACAGTCGTCACGAAAACCTGGCAGCAGGGATTTCTCGCGTGCAAGAAATGAACACCTTCTACTTTGATTCATTGAATATAATGATGCTGACAGGCACCATGAGCGAGCGTTCAATCTTACGCGATAAAATACTGCGCCACGATGGGGTACTGGAAGTCCGTGTCAATCGCGGCGAGCCCGTTAATACGCAGTTTGGCCCAGGCTTCGCTGAAGAGCGCCCAGTAGATGCCCTTGATCACCGCGCCCTGCAAGGCGAACAAATTATTAAAGTCAGTGAACATGAAGGTCACCGCGCCATTACCGTTATCATGCCCTACAAGGCTACTGAGAATACTCGTGGCGTTAACTGCTTAAACTGCCACACTGTACCCTCTGGCTCAGTTAATGGCGCGATTCGCATCAGCTATTCACTAGCCGAGGCTGATACCCTGGCTATGGCGGACTGGTGGAAACAGTTCTACGTGGTGATAGGCCTATTTATCGCCGGCCTGTTTACCGTTAGCGTATTGGTGAATAGAATAGTCGCTCAACCAATTCGTAACGTCGTAGAACGCATTAAAGACATCGCTGAAGGTGAAGGTGATCTTACCACCAAGCTTGATGATAGCTCTAACGATGAACTGGGTGAGCTCGCTTATTGGTTTAACACCTTTGTTAGCAAATTACGCATAATGATCACCGATATCAATGGCTATGCTTCCGCATTAACCACTAATGCGGAGCACATGAGTGCAGTAACTAACCGCACCAGTACTGGTATTAAGCAACAACAGTCTGAAACGGATCAGGTAGCAATAGCAATGAATCAAATGTCAGAAACCGTGCAAAAAGTCGCACGCAACGCTTCTTCTGCGGCATCCGCTGCTAATGAAGCTGATAATGAGGCCTCGAAAGGTAAAATAGTAGTTAAAGAAACCATCGAAGCCATTGATTCACTTGCTGCTGAGGTAGAAAAAGCCGGCACTGTTATCCAAAAGCTGGAAGAAGATAGTAACGGTATCGGCGTAGTGTTAGATGTGATTAGAGGCATCGCAGAGCAAACTAACTTGCTAGCGTTGAACGCTGCCATCGAAGCCGCACGAGCTGGTGAGCAAGGTCGCGGATTTGCCGTGGTCGCTGACGAAGTTCGCACCTTAGCACAACGAACACAACAGTCTACACAAGAAATTCGTGCCATTATTGAACACTTGCAGTCCGGCGCCAAAAATGCCGTTAAAGTCATGGTAGAGGGTAAAAATCAGGCCAACATCAGCGTTGAACAAGCTGCCAAAGCCGGCTCGTCACTGGATACCATTACGCAAGTGGTAACGACCATTACCGACATGAATACCCGTATCGCGAGTGCTGCTGAAGAACACAGTACGGTTGCTGAAGAAATCAACGACAACGTGGCCAATATCAGTAAAGCTGCCAATCATACTGCAGAAGACGCAACAGAAGTCGCACAATCAAGCAAACAATTAACCAAGCTTGCTGATGACTTGCAGTCACTATTAGGGCACTTTAAAGTATAAAACAATAGGGATGGAGCTATATATGGCCATGAAATTTACCACTAAATTTCATGGCTTTTCTATTACATAACCATGCAAAACAAACCGCCTTATAAGCTAGGCGAACCTCTGGCTCTATTCATGAACCCGACTTTTTCACCTGCAATATTCAGCTACGTGCTCTTGGGGCGCTTCTGCGTTGTACCCCAAGGGTTCGGCCATAATAAATCAGGGGCTCCCTAGATCACTATGGATATTTATGTTGGACGTCAACCCATTTATAACAACCAACTCGATCTGGTTGGATACGAATTACTGTTCCGCAATAATCGAAATAACCAGGCTGTATTTAATGACCCTAATGAGGCCACCTCTGATGTCATTATTAATTCTTGTCTTGAGATAGGCTTAAATCGACTGGTTGGTGACCGGCTTGCGTATATCAATATCACACGTGACTTTATAGTGAATCGTGACGAGCTATTGCTTCCTAAAAATAATATCGTGTTAGAAATATTGGAAGATATTAAATGTGATGACGAAGTGTTAACAGGGCTAAAAGATCTTAAAAAGAAAGGCTACACAATAGCACTCGATGATTTCATACTAAACAATGATAATGAAAAATTTCTACTCTATGCAGACATTATAAAACTAGATATTCACGATTATGACGAACAGTCATTAGCAAACGCCGTTACAAAAATAAAGCAGTACAATAAAAAAATCCTTGCCGAAAAAATAGAGAATAAAGATGAATATGATGTTTGTGTTAAGCTTGGCTTCGACCAATTTCAAGGTTATTTTCTGTCGAAACCACAGATTATTCAAGGCAAGAAAATTGCGCACAATAAACTCAATCTGCTGAGGTTACTAGCAAGCTTACAAAATCCAAACGTAACTGTTTTCGATCAAGAAGAAATCATTAGCCATGATGTGGCATTGAGCTATAGCCTGCTACGCTATATTAACTCTTCTGCATTTTATCTCCCTAAAAAAATTGAATCAATACGCCAAGCAGTCATACTATTAGGCCATCAAAACATCAAGAAATGGGCAACAATGCTCAGCCTAGGACGGCTAAACGACTGTCCTACGCCGCTATTACTAACCTCTGTGATACGTGCACGTATGTGCGAGTTACTCGCGAGCGAATTAAAATATAGCCAACAAAATTCCTGTTTCACAGCTGGACTATTTTCAGCGCTTGACGCAATCATGAGTACAAATATGGAGGAAATCATCACTCACTTGCCTCTTTCACAAGAAATCACCTTAGCCCTGCTGACAAAAGAAGGCGCTATCGGTAATATTCTAAAACTAAGTTTAGCTTGGGAAGAAAATAACTGGCATGAACAACACATACCCACTATCGCGATTAATAAAGCACGCATGCAAGAACTCTATCTTGATGCAATTGAATTCGGTGAGTCCACCTTATCTGAGCTTTCTCAAGCTGCCTAACGTAACACGAGTATTAGTAATCTAATGACCCGTATCCTGGTTTTTCTTATAACACTAGCACTACCGTGTGTATTAACTGTTAATGCTCAATCACTTTATAGTATCGAACTTCAACATCGCAGTGCGGCGTCATTAATTCCGCTTATTCAACCACTACTGAACGATAAAGAGGCTATATCAGGTCAAAATTCCCTGCTTCTGTTGAAAATTAACAGTGTTCTCCGCCATCAAGAACTGATTAAAATAATCGAGAAATTTGATACACCCGCTAAACAATTGCTTATCGAGGTTAAATCACCGAGTACGTTTGCAAACAATAGTAAACAACAACACACCAATGTGATTATCAGTAACCGCGGTAATAGCCAGATCACTCATAGTTCGCGCAAAACTATTAGCACACGCAGCAATGATCCCGTACATCGTATTCGCGTACTCGATGGCCATCAAGCCAGTATTTCAGATGGCAAGATCATCCCTTTACTCAGCCGATCATTGCGTTTTGGCCAAAACTCACAGAATGGACTGCTTGAAGGAGTCGAACTCAGTTATCACGCAGTTGCCTCGGCAATTTACGTCCGGCCACAATTACATGGCAATACGGTCACGCTGGAAATCACGCCATACTATTCCGATATTGACCAAGAAACCAATAGTGGCATCCAGTCACAAACGTCTTCAACAACGATTGTCGTACCGCTCAATCAGTGGTCAACACTGAGTGGTGTTTCACAGCAAAGTCAAACACAAAACCGCAATAGCATTAGCACACGCTCAGCAAATACAGAAACGCAGGTGCGCGTATCGATCTTACCTAACTAAATCGTTATTACTTAGACCCCTATGGCATCATTAAGTACTTCTTCCCTGCGGTCAGGTCGCACTGAGATCCCTACGGCATCATTAAGTACTTCTTCCCTGCGGTCAGGTCGCGAACTATTATCGTCCACGCATAAAGAGCTTATCTAGCTCTGCGACAGTAAGCTGCACCCAGGTCGGCCGACCATGATTGCACTGGCCGCTGCGCTCGGTGCGCTCCATGTCTCGTAGCAAAGCATTCATTTCAGCAATGGTCAGCTTTCTATTTGCGCGTACTGATGCGTGACAAGCCATGGTGCTTAACATTTCGTTGACTTCATCATTGACGCGATCACTATTGCCATGCTCAGCAATATCGGATAACACATCACGTAATAGTTGTTCAACATCGGTATCTGCCAACAAGCTCGGCACCTGTCGCAGTAGAACAGAATTGTTGCCCATGGCCGTCACTTCAAAACCCAGGCGCAACAAAGCCTCAGCGTGTGATTCAATCAGCCCCGCCTCATGCTCGCTAACACTGACAGCTTGTGGAATTAATAAAGGTTGTCGTCGTAGTTCTTGTTGCTCACCTAGCGTTCGTTTCATATGTTCATAGGTGATACGCTCGTGTGCAGCATGCATATCAACTAAAATAATGCCTTGCGCATTCTCTGCTAAAACATAGATACCGTGAATTTGGGCAATTGCATAGCCAAGTAATGGGATATCTGCATTATCTTCTACAGCAATCTCAGGTGCTACATTTTTATCGGTAGATTTAGCCGCATATAATGATGTCAGCGCATTCAGTCTATCGTCAACCTGGAACGACAAACGCGCCTGTGAGTTGACAGACTGCCGATAACTTGCCGCCGCAGTCGATGCGTGGTTTAACTCCGTAGTACCCCGAAGCTCGGTTTTGTCTCTTCTTGAGGCAGAATACGTGGCATCTGCCATCACAGCTGTCACATGATGCCCTGCTGCATCGGTACTACTTTGTGCTAACACATCGCGCAAAACATGACTGATAAAACCATGAATAGAACGCGACTCACGAAAACGTACTTCATGCTTCGATGGATGCACATTAACATCTACCAACTGAGTAGGAATATCGAGGTAAATCAAATATGCCGGTTGACGACCCGAGAATAAAACATCGTTATAGGCTTGGCGAATCGCATGCATCACCACCTTGTCTCTCACCATGCGACCATTGACATAAAAATACTGCATATCAGACTGGCTACGGGAAATGGTTGGCGAGCCTGCCCAACCATGTAAACGCATTTCACCCGCATTTTCATCAAAAGCCAATGCATTGATTGAAAATGACTCGCCTAATAGTTGCTTAATACGTCGCTTAGCAGACTGCCCATCATTGGCTGTAACAAGTTCATGCACAACACGCTGGTTATGGCGCAAGGAAAAGCCAATATCAAAACGACTCAAGGCCATGCGCTTGACCATTTCATTGATATGACCGAACTCTGTCTTGTCAGCGCGCATGAATTTGCGCCTTGCTGGCGTGTTAAAGAAGAGATCAGACACTTCAACTGTCGTCCCCTGCGCATGGGCTATCGGCGCAAGTTCATTGCTGACATGACCGCCTTCAATATTTAAGGCCCAGCCATGCTCGGCATTAGGCTGTGCCGAGTGAAGACTAAAGCGCGATACCGATGCCATGCTTGGCAGGGCCTCGCCACGAAAACCAAGGCTAGTAATACGCTCAAGGTCTTCGCGATGTCGTACTTTGCTGGTAGCATGGCGACTCACTGCCAGCTTCATATCTTCAGGATGAATGCCTACACCATCATCACGTACCCGAATATGACGCCGTCCGCCCTGGGCAATATCAATAAATACGCTTTGAGCCCCAGCATCAAGGCTATTTTCAACCAGCTCTTTAACGACAGCAGCCGGGCGTTCGATCACCTCGCCAGCAGCGATTTGGTTAGACAGTTCAGGGGCAAGCAGATGAATACGCATAGTGCTTGCTGATTATATCAGAGCATGAGCAGTCCGCATTTCTCGCCAGGGAGCGAGGATAACAGCCTAAGACCTGCTCCCCATGTCAAGCACGGCCTGCCCCGTGCTTGACATGGGGAGCAGGCTCCGCGAAAGTGTGGGCAAGCTCTTGGGGTATAACGAAGAGCTGGGATATTTCAATCGCAAGATCGTGCTCCATGAATTGATCAAGTTGCTTAATCGTGCCATCAACCACTAACGTCATTCCTGCGCAGAGCCTGCCCCGTGTTAAGCACGGAGCCTGCCCCGTGCTTGACACGGGGGCAGGAATCCATGCCTAAAGAATCTCCTGGGACAAGTCGTTGCAGGCCAGGTTGCTTGTAACGCCGATGTAAAGAGTAGCGTTTTTCTTTCTAGCGACTATATAACCACAAGGTTGTTTGGTCATAAGCGAGATTGTCTAGATTCCCGCCTGCGCGGGAATGACGTTGCAGTGAAACGAGAATGACGTCGTGGCAAAGCGGGAAGACGGCGTAGTGAACAGGCGGGTAAAGCGATAGACTTGTGTTGCATAAATTGATCAAGAGCTTCCCCAGCCTCATGTCCTGGGTAAATGTCTAATACCCTGGGTAAATCAGGTTCCGCGGGGAATAACCAGAATCTGACCAATACGAATCCTGTCACTGGCCAGCTTATTGGTTACACGTAAGCTCTTCAAGCTCACTTGATAGCGGCTCGCAATCAGCGATAAGGTCTCACCACGTGAGATCGTATGGCGCTGTGTTGTTGCCACTGACGCCAATAAAGTCCCTGGTTGTGGAGATTGCGCGAAATAACGCTTGAGCCCAGCAACAATCGCCGCGGCCAACTTACGCTGGTAAGCCTTGCTACGCAAATTCCTCTCCCCAGTCGGGTTAGAAATATATGCTGTCTCAATCAAAATTGATGGAATATCAGGTGCCTTCAACACCAAGAAGCCCGCCTGCTGCACCTCTTTTTTGTGCAAACGCGTCACCTTTCCCATAGCGCGTAAGACCTCTCTTGCGCTACTATGACTGTCTTCCAGTGTCGCATTTTGCGACAAGTCTAGTAATACTTTTCTCGTTAGCGGATCCTTGTCATCAAGACTGACGCCACCAACCAAGTCAGATTGGTTTTCTTTCTGTGCCAACCATTTCGCAGCCTCTGAGCTTGCGCCTCGCTCGGAAAGCACATATACCGAAGCGCCTTTGGCACGACGGTCTTTAAACGCATCAGCATGAATAGAAATAAACAAATCTGCTTTGGCCTGACGCGCAATGCGCATTCTACGCCGATGCTCAATGTAATAATCACCCGTACGTATTAATACGGCACGCATACCACGCTGCGCATTAATTTTTCTCTTTAGCTCACGAGCAATAGCCAACACAACATCTTTTTCACGTGTTCCCTTGCGCCCCAACGCACCTGGATCTTCACCACCATGACCTGCATCAATGGCAATCACTACGTCACGCAAGCTATTATCAGCGATCTGTTTTACCGGTTTTAGTCTTTTTGATTTGCCAGAGGGATTTCCCGATTGATCATATAAATCGATAACCAAACGATGGCCATACGTTTTGTTAGGAACAAGCAAAAATGTTTTTGGCTTGACTGACTTATTCGTGTCTAAAACAATGCGTAAATCAGCGGCATTACGTTCAGCACTACGCATTCTTTCAACAAAGCCAACCGACTCTTTAGGCAGGCTCATACGCATACGCGTGCGTTTTAAATCGATAACGATCCGTTCTGGATTT
>JAESQP010000031.1 GCA_016765075.1 Gammaproteobacteria bacterium | reverse complement strand
GTTGAGAGCGAGCCTTTCATTCGTTGACTCGGCCGGCTTCCGCATTTGGGCTTAGCAAACTGCTCAGGATCAACATGGCGGCGCCACCGACGATAGCAATATCCGCCAGGTTAAACGCAGGCCAATGCCAGGACAGCCAGTAAAAATCCAGGTAGTCGATTACATGGCCTCGAAATGCGCGATCAATCAGATTCCCAACTGCCCCGCCCAAGATAAGGCTATAGCCTAGGGCTTCGCTTTTGGCTCTGCGTTTACGCAATATCAGAGCCAGCACGATCGAAACGACCAAAGCTATGACAATGAAGAAGTAACGCTGCCAACCACCCGCGTCAGCCAGGAAGCTGAACGCTGCACCGGTATTCCAGAAGTGAACCAGGTTGAAGAACGGGGTGAGAGGAATCACGGTGCCGACCGGGAGCGAACCCGTAATTGCGCTTTTCAACGCTAGGTCGGCCGAGGCAATGGCTAGCGATAGCATCCACCAGAACCCAGGAGCAACAAGAGGTGATCTAGGAGACGACCTCATTGCATTTCTCCTTGAAGAAGTCGCTGCAGCTCCGCATTACTTCGCCAAGCCTGCTGAAATCCTTAGCTTGGCTTTTTCTGCCCCTAATCTTTTCAATTCAGCTTCATTAGTAATGCCAATTCCGTGTAGTCGAGTAGACACAGTTTTACCAATATTTCTTAATCCACACATAGGTTTGCTAACCATGGCTTAATGCTGGATGAAACATAACAGTTTATTCTATGGAACGTTCCGTATATCACCTGACTATGTATCACTTGCTAACTTTCGTATAAATATTGAATTTAATAACTATGATTCAATGTTTTAGCTAAGATTAACACAAGCAATGCTAGGACAAAATACGGAATAGGCTAGTTTATCTCACTATTGTTTACGGCAAGATAATACCTACCACGAATCTACTAACCTATTAATTTACCTTATTAATTTTTAGTTTCTCATATTTTAGTCAGGAAGATATATGGAGTGTTCCGTGTATCTAGCCTTTATTGCTGTATATTTATACAGCATTATGGCTCTTTACATGCTTTCACGCGATAGCAAAGAGCGCTATCATAGCTAGGAAGCCTCTGATGTGTCTGCGACAGCGAGATTGTGTCTGAAATTTTTCAGATCGAGATGCCAATAGCGGGGCTATTGCACCCTGAAGGAACGCGGTAGTATTCTTGAGGAAGTACTCTTGGGGTAGTAAGATTGGTGGCAGCAGAGCTGCCCTTAATTTGATAGGGTTCAGGCGCAAAATATGTGTTGCATGACACATCAGAGGTTCCCTAACATGGATAAATTTGATTTTGACAACGACTCTGCTGATAAGCCCTTCGCAGAGGCCGTTTATTCGGTATCACAGCTTAATGGCGAGGCCAAGGCTCTATTAGAGTCAAATTTTCCCTCGATTTGGGTCGAAGGTGAAATCTCTAATCTGGCACGGCCCTCCTCGGGTCATCTCTATTTTTCGCTCAAAGATGATCGTGCCCAGGTTCGCTGCGCGATGTTTCGCGGCAATAATCGCCACCTACGCTTTAGCCCAGAGCATGGCATGCTGGTTAAAGTCGGCGCACGTGTGAGTCTCTATCCTGGTCGTGGTGATTTCCAGCTCATCGTCGATAGCATGGAAGAGGCTGGCGCTGGCGCACTGCAACAAGCCTATGAGCGTCTTAAGCAACGTCTTTATGACGAAGGGCTGTTTGCCGATGAACACAAACAAGCGTGGCCGCAAATACCCAGGCAAATCGGGGTGATTACCTCACCAACAGGTGCTGCACTGCGCGATATTCTCAGTGTGCTGAAACGGCGCTTTCCTCTCACGTCGGTGATTGTCTACCCGACACCCGTGCAAGGTGAAGGCTCTGGCGCGAAAATCGCGCACGCCATTCAAGTCGCCGGACAGCGCGACGAATGTGATGTGCTTATTGTCAGTCGCGGTGGTGGCTCGCTCGAAGACCTCTGGGCCTTTAATGAAGAAGTGGTGGCACGGGCAATATTTGACTGTCATATTCCGTTGATTAGCGGTGTCGGTCACGAGGTCGATTTTACTATTGCCGACTTTGTTGCTGATGAACGGGCACCAACGCCATCAGCTGCAGCGGAACTCATCACACCTGACCAGAACGTATTATCACAGCAGTTAAAACTTGCACAACAAAACTTGCTCAGCTTAATGAAAGGCTTGCTGCAAACACAGCAGCAACAATTAGACTGGCTCGAAAGACGTTTAGCACAGCGTCACCCAGGACAATGGTTACGCTTACAGCAACAGCGCCTAGTCGAGATCAAACAACGTTTGGTTAGCTCTCAGCGACACACGCAACGTTATTTTAACGAACGTATGATTGCGCTAAGCAAGCGCATAATGCAACAAAACCCAATCTACCGCCTACCACATTGGCGCACACAACAGCAGTCGTTACACTCGCGCCTTCATCTAGCTTACCAACAACAATTCAAATCAGCCAAGCAACGTTTGCAACATGCCAGCCATAACCTTAACACCGTCAGCCCGCTTGCCACGCTAAGTCGCGGCTATGCCATCGTGACACAAGCTAATTCAAATGAGGTGATAGCCAATGCTGCGATGGTGGAACCAGGCAATGAAATCGATGCGCGGCTACACCAAGGCAGCCTGCGCTGTAAAGTCGTTAAAAGATTAAAAAATTAGCTCAGTAAATCTGCCGGGATATTACCACCATTATCTGCCAACTTTTGTAACACTGTCTTATGCAACCACATATTCATTTGTGCTGAATCCGCCATTTTGTCATCGGGGCAACCTAACTCAACCGCCAATTCTTTACGCACACCAAAGCTGCTGTCCAGACCCAATAATTTTAGCAAATCGACAATAGAAGTTTTCCAATTGAGCTGTTGTGAGCTCTCACTGGCCAAGCCTTCCAGTTTGGCAACAACATCTACCGAGTTCATCGCTACAGGCACTACAGCCTCTACTGCTGGCGCGACCTCTGCTGTAGTCGCTGGTACCGCAGTCGCAGCCACCTTCATTACACTGGCAATACTCTTTTCTTTTTTATCATCACCAAAACCAATTTTAGCTAAAATAGAACTAAAAATACTCATATACTTTCCCCTTTAAGTGGTTGGATTAATAACTGCATCACTCGCAATAGTACAAGCCATTAGAGTACAGAGCAAACCAAATAATTGTTGCGCAACATGCCCCCTACAGATCATTTATGTCATTTTTATTATTCTTCTACAGTATCAACTGAGACCTGAAATAAAGCCTGCACCTTATCCAGACCCAAGCCTTTTAACTGCGCTATATTCCGCTCTGGAATTTGATCAGAATCCGGGTAGTTGGCAATGACCTGTGCCAGACTATCTTGCCGAAGCAAGTGCAAGAGAGGGTAAGGACTCTTATTAGTATAGTTCTCTACATCATCGGGCTGGGTTCCGAAAAACTGATAGTGCGGATGAAAACTGGCAACTTGGTAAACATCTACCAAGTCCATTTGTTTCAGCAAACCATCGCTATAATCCAGAAATTGATTGTAGTCATAAAAATCCAGTAACACTTGAGGATGAATTAACAAGGTTGTTTCAATGTCGGTATCGGCCTCCAACAACTGCAACTCATTCTGCAAGTCCTGCAATAAATGTTCTTCAGTTATCGCGTCTGACACAGTAAAACGTACTCGATTTCTCGCTAATTCACGCTTGGCAAAGGGGCAAAGATTTAATCCCACAACCAGGGCCTCTAGCCAATGCCTTACTGTTATAATTATTTTATCGTGTTCCATGAATTGAAGGCTTGGTCAAACTATTATGAACTTGAATATCAGTGTATCAACAAAGCATTCTCTCTGCCGTTTTAGTTATTCTATCGCATTACTATTATTAGCGATGGCCAGCAGCACTGTCTCTTTCGCCACTAACCTGCCGCAGGCCAATGCAGTGCCTGGTGGTGTTGCGGTTATTGCACTTAGCGATGATGTCGATTTTAGTCAGGTTCGATTTGGCAAAAAACGAGTGATGACCGTGGTAGATGGTGATCAATGGTATGCCGTAGTCGGTCTAGGCTTGAATACGACACCCGGCACACAATCACTAAGCTATAAAAACAAAAATGGTGAAACTAAAAAGCTTTCCTTTAACGTTGTAGATAAAAGTTATCGCGAACAACGTATTACGCTAAAAAATAAACGTCAGGTCAACCCTTATAAAAATGACCTTGAGCGTATTGCCAAAGAACGAAAATTGATTGGTGCTGCATTTTCAAAGTGGACAAACCGTAGTGATATCAATATGCAGTTTGAACAACCGGTTGACGGGCTGTTTAGTAGCCCGTTTGGCTTAAAACGTTTTTTTAATGATCAACCACGTAACCCACACAGCGGGTTGGATATTGCCGCAGCAACAGGCACACCGATTTACGCGCCCGCCAAGGGTGCTGTCATTGAATCGGGTGATTTCTTTTTTAATGGTAATACGGTGTTTGTTGATCACGGCCAAGGCTTAGTGACGATGTACTGCCATCTGAGTAAAATTAATGTCATTAACGGTGATGAGTTACGGCGTGGCGATATCATTGGTGAAGTCGGCGAAACCGGCCGTGTCACAGGCGCGCACTTACACTGGAGCGTGAGCCTTAATGGTGTGCGGGTTGATCCGATATTGTTTTTAGAGAAAGAGGAATAAGCGCACCTTCACACACTACGGCTAGCCATAATTTATCCATAAAGTCCCTTCCACCTAAAAGGCAAGGCTGTTTTGATTTTATCTTTTCTTGGCGTTCTTTTTGACCCGTTTCATTAAGCGTTTACGCTTATATTCTTGCCTTGGCGTAAGCGTATTGCGTCTACCCTTATACGGATTTTCATGCCCCTTAAAATCGATGCGCAAAGGGGTACCATGCAGCTTCAGTAATTTACGAAAGGTATTGGATAAATAACGTTTATAACTGGCTGGCACACGCTCAACTTGGTTACCGTGAACGACAATAACGGGTGGGTTACGACCACCCTGGTGGGCGTAACGCAGTTTAATGCGGCGACTACGTACAATCGGCGGTTGATGTTGAATCACCATGTCTTCGAGCAGTTTCGTTAATAAAGGGGTTGCAAAGTGCTTCATGGCACTTTCGTAGGCTTTATCAATCGAAGTGATCAAGCCACCAACACCCGTACCATGTAGCGCAGAGATAAAATGAATATCAGCAAAATCGACGAAGGTGAGTTTTCTGCTCAAGGTAGTACGAATACTTTCACGTTTGTCTTTTGGTAAATGATCCCACTTGTTCACTGCAATGACCAAGGCTCTACCTGCGGTTAAGGCATGGCCAAGCAGGCGTACATCTTGGTCGGTGATGTCCTCTTGTGCATCAATCACACTGATAACGACGTTACTGTCTGCAATCGCCTGCAATGCTTTAACGACACTAAATTTTTCAACCATATCATCGACACGGCTACGGCGCCGAATACCAGCGGTATCAATTAAGGTATAGGCTTTACCATCACGTTCGAAGGGAATAGTGATGCTGTCGCGGGTGGTGCCAGGCATGTCACAGGTAACAACGCGATCCTCGCCCAACAAACGATTAATCAGCGTTGATTTACCGACATTCGGCCGACCGACAACAGCAATACGCGGGCCGCTGTCTTCAGCGTCATCATCGCTCTCCTCATCAATAGGAAAATCAGCAAGAATTGTCGATAATAAATCTCTCACACCTTGACCATGCGCAGCGGCAATCACAGCTGGCTCGCCAAAACCCAGCGCAAGAAAATCGCTAACGGTACGATCATAGGGCAAGCCTTCTGCCTTGTTAATCACTAACTGAATTGGTTTACCACGGCGACGCAATTGTTGTGCGATAACTTCGTCTGCGGCATTAAGGCCAGCTCGGCCATCAGTGAGAAAACAAACAATATCGGCCTCTTCAATAGCGCTCCAGACCTGGTCTAGTATTAAGCCGTCAATCCCTTCCTGCTGGCCGCTGATACCACCCGTATCGATCACGATGAAGCTGCGATCGTCATACTTGCCCACGCCATAGATGCGATCGCGTGTTAAGCCTGGCTGATCTGCCACTAAGGCATCTCTACTACGGGTTAAACGATTAAATAAAGTCGACTTACCCACATTAGGGCTACCGACAAGGGCGATGACAGGTTTCATATGAAATAGTGTACCAAGTGGCCAATCCAGGCCACGCGGGCCACAGTGTCAATCTAAACTAGAGCCTGTTAACAAGCCCTACGAAGGGGAATGTAATTGAACGGCATGAATGCTACCGTTTTTACCTAAAACGAACAGAGTGTCATCAACAACTGTCGGTGTACTTAAAACACCTTTGCCAGCAACACGGCGACGCGATACAAAGGCACCATCGATTTTACTTAGCCAATGTATATAGCCGTCAAAATCAGCGACTACGACGTAGTCACCGTGTAATACAGGCCCGGTGATTGAGCGACGTTGAAGTTTTTCTTGCGTCCAGAGGGACGCACCTGTGCCAAGATCTAAGGCCCAGACCTTATCGTCTGCATCGCTGACATAAAGCGCGTTGTCATCGGCGGCTAAACCAGCATAAGAGGATAACTCACGTGACCAGAGTGGGCGGCCACTGTCCATACTCAATGCTGAGACACGCCCCTGGTAGGAGGCAACATAGATAATACCCTTATTGACAACAATATCACTATCAATATCAACAATACGTTCAAGCTCAGTACGTCCTTGTGGTACGCCAGCTGTGACACTCCAAATTAATTTGCCATCGGCAATATTCAACATGTCGAGGTGGCCGCTGGCAAAACCGGACAGTACACGGTCACCCAAAGATACTGGCGCACTCGCCCCTTGTAATATCAATGCCGGCGTTTGGCGTTGATGGGTCCAGATACGTTGGCCATTGTCACTACGATGGCCATAAAGGTGACCATCTGATGTCGGCACCACCACGACACCATTATCTTCTTGTGGTGCGGCCAATACTTCGCTGGCGACATTGGTTTGCCAAGCAATTTCGCCGTTGTCTCGGTTTAATGCTAGAACATCCCCTTCGTAACTACCAACATAAATATGTGATTCGCCAACGCCAACACCTCCACCTAAACGGAGCTTGGTATCAACACGCCAAAGCTTTTTACCTTTATCACGCGAAAAAGCGGCAACGTAACCCGCTTCAGTTGCCGCAAAAACAACATTACTGCCGACTTCAAGTCTCAGGCGAGCAAAGCTTTGTTTGGCTTTGCTCGGTAGTGATGACGACCACAGCTTGCGCGTGTCAACACTTTGTTGGATTTTGCTAAGCGGGGTTGGCGGCGCTAGCTTTTTACTTGTTCCACAGGCTACCAGAGCGACAGTAACCAACAAAACCACTAAAACTCTCAACTGTTTTCACCTTCGTCGCTATTTTCTTGTGCCGTTTTGTCTTCGTCATTTTCGCCAAGACTCTCTAACTTCATACGCACATGTTGATCACTGGCAAGCACTGAAGGTGCTGCCAATGCACTTTGGTAGGCTTGACGTGCTTTGCCAACATCACCTTGAGCAAGGTAGATATCACCACGCAATTCTTGGTAATGTGGTTCAAATGCAGGATTGCTACCACTCATCAAGCCAAGGGCTTGGTCGTGGTTTGATTCTGATACCAGGATGCGCGCTAAGCGCAAGCGTGCCAGTTCATCAATACCTTCAATCGCCGGCTTATCGATAATAGATTGTAGTACGCTCTTGGCTTCTTCTAGCTCGCCTGAGCCAACTAATACTTTGGCTTTAATCAAACTGGCAAACCCTGCCTGACTATTGCTGCTATATTCACTCAGAATGTCGTCGGCTTTTTCTGTAATACTCGTGCTATCACCAACGTTAAGTTCGTTTAACAACAGCGCCAACTCAGATGAAGCGGCCTCAGATGTTACCTGTTTATGGTCAAACCAGGCGCGTCCACCAAATAATGCGGCGATACCGACGACAAAACCAATAATGGTTACTGTGCCATTTTCATTCCACCATTTTTTTAGTGCGTCAAGTTGTTCGTCTTCACCGGGATGTGCCGCCACCGGATTCTCCTTAATAGTTTTAATTTGATTATGTTCTAAAATCCTACCCGAATAAGTCTATTAATATCTGAGCAATCGCTGGTTGTGCGAGTTGCTGTTGCGCTTTATCTTCACGTAAAAATTTGATGCTGACGGTTGCTGTACTCACTTCATCATCACCCAAGATCAAGGCCACACGTGCACCAGATTTATCTGCTCGCTTCATTTGGCTTTTAAAACTGCCACCACCACAAAGGCTTTGCAAACGTAATGTTGGCAAATCATTACGCAGAGTTTCTGCCAACACTAAACCCGTAGTCTGCGCCGCATCACCTACCATCACCAGACAAACATCGATCTGTGGTGCTACCTCGTCATTGGCATGACGTACAAGTTCAAGCAAACGCTCCAGACCAATAGCAAAACCAACGGCGCTTGTTTCACGCCCACCCAATTGTGACACTAAGCTATCATAACGGCCACCGGCACAAACCGTGCCCTGCGCGCCAAGCTGATCTGTCACCCATTCAAATACAGTTGCATTATAATAATCCAACCCCCGCACCAGGCGCGGATTGACGCGATAGGCAATACCAACACCATCAAGCAAGGCTTTAAATTGATCAAAATGCTGGCGTGATTCCTCACCCAAGGCATCAATTAATTGCGGCGCTTTAACAATGATTTCCTGCATATCAGCGTTTTTGCTATCAAGAATACGTAATGGGTTTGATTCCATACGACGCAAGCCATCTTCATCGAGCTGGTCTTGGTGATCACGCCAATACTGCATGAGTTGTTGACGATAGCTGGCACGCTCTTGCAGTGAACCCAGTGAGTTAATCTGTAACTCTAGGCTCTCGATGCCCAGCTCTTGCCAAAGCCGTGCACTAAGCATAATAAGCTCGGCATCAATATCAGGGCCTGCCATACCATACGCCTCGACACCCAACTGATGAAACTGTCTATAGCGGCCTTTTTGTGGCCGCTCGTGGCGAAACATAGGGCCGCTATACCAAAGGCGTTGTAATTGATTATGTAGCAAACCATTTGCAATCGCAGCACGTACACAACCTGCTGTACCCTCAGGTCGTAATGATAAGCTGTCGCCATTACGATCTTCAAAGGTATACATTTCTTTTTCGACAATATCCGTCACTTCACCGACTGCACGCTTAAATAGCTCGGTTTTTTCAACTAT
>JAESQP010000030.1 GCA_016765075.1 Gammaproteobacteria bacterium | reverse complement strand
TTGTGCTTTGTATAGCAATCGCGGGTGCTGTTTTAGCATCCACTGCCTGGCATGGTGGTGAAGTGGTTTATCGCTACGGCATAGGCGTGATATCACTGCCCAAGGTCGAGGGCGATGGTCACGATCATGCGCATGGCGCTGCCGATCAAAATACGCAAGAAAGTCATGACAATCATGCAGCAAGCAGCGATGCGGATTCAGGCAACACTAATACCATGCCCGCAGACGACGGTCATGACCATAGCCATTGAAGACCAAGAAAATATTTTTATAAAATACATGTTTATCTACCTTGCAAGATATCATTCATTAAGCGCCAGCCAGGTAAAAATTGGTCCATAAGGCGCCGAAAATTCGCATTGTGGTAACGCTCATGCAGGTGCACCATTTCATGAACTAATACATACTCAAGACATGCTGCCGGTTTCTTAGCTAAAGCTAAACTTAACCAAATGCGCTTATCTGTGATATTGCAACTTCCCCATTTGGTTTTCATTTTTTTAATGCCGCAAAAATTCACTGGCTTTTTAATGATCGGCTGCCATATTTTTAGCAAGCACGATATTTCAGTGGCTAATTGCTGACGATAATAACGGTCGAATACCAAGGCACGTTTTTCTTTACTCGTATTCGGGCGTACATAAATGATTATCTTGTCGCCATCTAAAGCCAGCTCATGTTTACCCTGTCGCTCAACAACTTTAAGTAAATAGCGTTTACCTCGATAACTGTGATATGCACCCGAAACATACTGCGGCTCAACGTATCTGGGAAGTTGTTCAATGTTCGCTTGTTTTTGTTTAATCCATGACACACGTGAAGCCAACATTAAACGAATATCTTCGTCGCTAACATGGTGTGGTGCAGATAACCTGATTCTGCCTCCCTCAGGGTATACCGTTAAACGCAGGCTTTTAATATTTTTGCGGACCACCTCTACAGAAATATTTGAAATCGTTATTGTCGAGTGATTACGATGACTATTTATTTTTTGCAAACTAAAAAACCTGTAAATAAGAGTAACCCTTAAATCGAAAACACATTTTCTCGATAAAATTTAAGCTCGGCAATAGAATCGCGAACATCTTGCATCGCCAAATGCTCTGAGCTTTTTTGAAAGCCTTTTGCCACTTCAGGCTTCCAGCGTTTGACTAGCTCTTTAATAGTACTGACATCAAGATTGCGATAATGGAAATATTTTTCCAGATCGGGCATGCAACGGTGCATGAAACGTCTGTCCTGACAGATGCTATTACCGCACATGGGCGATTTATTCATATCAACATAGCGACTAACAAATTCGAGAGTTTTATCTGTCGCTGTTTGCTCGGTATCATTACTGGCTTTAACACGCTCTGTAAGACCTGAGCCACCATGTTGCCGTGTATTCCATTCATCCATAAGGTCGAGCAGAGAACCGGGTTGATGAATAGCCACTACCGGCCCTTCTGCCAATATATTTAATTCGCCATCGGTTATAATAGTGGCAATTTCAATAATACAGTCATTATCGGTATCGAGCCCTGTCATTTCCAGGTCAACCCAGATCAGGTTATTATCATTCTTCACAATAAGTTCTCACAAATAATTTTGGCTATTCTAGCAAAGACTAGAAGCGACCGTGTAAAGCATGTCTAAACTGCATAATACCGGTCTGGTCATCATGCGCCACGGTGCTACCGCAGAGGTGTTGACAGAAGATGGCACTATAATTACCTGCCATCAACGTAAATCAAAAAATGCCGCCATCGCTGGCGATCACGTTGAATGGCAAGAAGGCACTGATAAATACGGCATTATCACCAAACGTCTACCACGTAAAAACGTCTTAGCACAACGCAAAAATATTAAGCTGGTCAAAGAGATCGCGGCAAACCTTGATCAAGTGGTTATCACTTTCACCATAAAACCATATTACGATCAATTTCTTATTGATCGCTATATCGCCATTGCAGAACAACAAGGTATTACACCTGTTTTATTGGTGACCAAACTTGATCTTATTAAAGGCGATGCTAGCGAAGGTATTGAGAAATTAATGGCTGTCTATCGCGATATTGGTTATCAGGTTCTGAGCGTAAGCCAAAACGATCAGGCCGGACTTAATGTGGTACGTGATGCACTAAAAAATAAGGTCAGTGTGCTGGTTGGTCAATCAGGCGTAGGAAAATCATCGCTTGCTACTGCGATCTTACCGAATGTAACCATTGCTACTGGCAAATTGACCGCATACGGTGACCAAGGCAGTCATACAACCAGCACAACGATATTGTACGCCCTACCAGCGGGCGGTTATCTGGTTGATTCCCCTGGTGTGCGTGATTTCTCAATGTGGGATCTTGCCGCAGATGAGCTGGCAGCCTGCTATATCGAATTCAAACAGCATACTGACGAATGTAAATTTCACAACTGTCGTCACTTAAATGAACCCGTTTGCGGCATTAAGTTAGCTGTAGATCGCAAACAAGTCAGTGAATTACGTTACAACAGTTATGTTGCAACGTACAACGTCCTAGCCAGCGATCAATAATGCGATCACTTCTACGGGGCGTTCTGGCTCAACTAGCATCATCGCAGTAATAATCACGAAGGCACGTGTGATTAATATACCTTTGGCTTGCGCTGAATGATCCTCCCGCGCCTCATTATTGCCTTGCAATAATTGACGGCCAGCAATAATCTGCAAAGCATACAACACGTATAATGTGATCAACAACATGATATGTGTCCAGATCATCATTGAGAAAATCTCTTCTTGTTCAATCAGGCGGCGATACCAATCACGCGTCGAGTAAAGATAAAATGGCATACAGATATCATAAACAACTATCGCGCTCATAACGGGTATATGAAACCATAATTTTCTGCGGTAGCGGTAGGCCAGCAACATTAAAAAATAGGTAAAAATTGAAAGTAAAACTGGGCCAGAAAAATTCATATTAAAGGTTCTTGTTAAAGCTGCAGACGTCCAGCAAAAGCATGCGCCAGCGTACCGGTATTGACATATTCCAGCTCGCCACCAAAGGGCACACCGTAGGCAATGCGGCTGGCCTTAAGTTCATGGGCTCGCACCATTTCACTAATATAATAAGCGGTTGCCTCACCTTCAACGGTGGGGTTGGTAGCAAGAATAACTTCTTGTATCGTACCTCCGCTTAAATGCTTGTCTAGTAAGTCCAGGCCAATATCGTCAGGGCCAATATTATCAAGCGGTGACAAATGCCCCATTAGCACAAAATATAAACCCTTAAACGCCGTAGACTCTTCAATAGCGATAACATCTGCTGGGGTTTCAACCACACAAAGCTGCGCCGCGTCGCGCCGCACATCGCTACAAATATTACATAACTCCACCTCGCTAAGCGTACGACACTTGCTGCAATAGCCAACTTTTTCCACTGCTTGTGACAGTATATTGGCCAAATGGTTGGCACCTTGTCGGTCACGCTCCAGCAAATGAAATGTCATGCGCTGTGCCGATTTTGGCCCAACGCCAGGCAAGCAACGCAAAGCGTCGATCAACTGAGTAATAAGTGGGGAATACTTCATAGAGTTATGGAAGCCATGATTAAGCCTAAGTAAAATACCCCGAAGGCACACACAGAAGATTGACCACTAACATATTTAAGAAATATGTCATGGCGCACATTCATAAATAAAACCAGAGATAAGCCCCTAAGGGTAGCCTGATTCTTCTTCGTTTAACTGTATGTCTATAACCTTCCACCCTGATGAATAATTGGACTCATTGGCAAATATTATTCGGCCTTGTCCTTTATAAAGGGCAATAGTTCTCACATTATCAGCTCCTTTGAAATTAAAGGGAATCCACCGTTTCCCGGTTTCATGAGAGATTCTTGCAGTGGGCTCTCCGGCGAGATCATAGACTTCTGCCATCCCCATTCCTGGCCTAATGATGGTGATGGGCTCCTTTGTGCTGCTTTTTGTAGAGGCCACTGTTGCTGCTGGCTTACTTGGCTCTTCGGCGCTGTTTTCTGATGCAGCGGCAAGCGATGCGCTGCCCTTTGTATATTGCTCTACTGTCCCCTTATCCAGATGGCGAAGTGATTTTTTGGCATGTTTTCTTAATTTGCGGTGGCTACCGTTGCTAGCAACTTCTTCTAGCGTATCCCGGTATCGCGCATTGCCAGATCTGCCCAGCGCCTTAGAGGCCCAGGACATAGCGTCTACCTGGTCGCGAGACGGGGGTTTCTGGTAGCTTTCAAGCAGCACTTCAGCGAGAACGTCTAGTACCTGCTGATCTCTTTCCCCCGTATTATAAATGCTCTTGGCTGCATTACGGATGCTAATTGGACCACCATTAGTTAGCAAATCAATATTACGTTGCCCAGCAGGACTAAGTGCGTGAGTGGATAGTGACAACAATAATGCCAAGACTAGTAAGGATATGCTAAATAATTTATTCATGATCATGATCTCCAAGTTTAGTGTCTTATATTTTTATGGTGTACTGTGAAGCCGGATTAAATTGGCCGGTTTGATCGTTTAACTAAACTTAGCTAAGTTATCGGCTAAATGATTGACGGTCTCCTAAAATGGCATCTTCATACCAGCAGGCAAATTCATGCCGCCGGTCACTGCGCCCATTTTTTCTTTGGTTGTCGTTTCAACTGTACGCACGGCATCGTTCACTGCCGCAGCAATCAGGTCTTCAAGCATTTCTTTGTCATCCATTAAACTGTCATCAATGGTGACTTTACGTAGATCATGACGACCAGTCATGACAACGCTCACCAAGCCGCCCCCAGCTTTGCCGTCAACTTCCATCTCTGCTAGTTGTTCTTGCGCTTTTTGCATGTTCTCTTGCATTTTTTGCGCTTGTTTCATCAAACCACTAATTCCACCTTTCATCATTTTTTCACCTTTTCATTTAAGCTAATAAAATTAGTTGTTACGTTCACTCCTAGCACGTTTATTCAACCGGGCGTATCGAATCCTGCTGCATTTCTGCACCAAACACTTCTTTCAATTGTTGCACAGTATGGTCATTCTCTAATGCAATACGTGCCTTATCTACTTTTTTATCATAACGCGCTTTAACGATGGCAGCGGGTGTATTAACCGCTACACCTAGCGCAACCACTAACTTGGTTGTTTTACCAAAGCGCTGTTGCAACGCCTGCTCAAGCCGCTTCTCTAAACGCTCATTATTCAAATGTGGCTGTGACTTATTGAGTGTAATATTAAACACGCTATTGTTATGACTCTGTAGTACAGAATTCATTGCCAATTCACGCACCAATGCCTCAATGCCTAACGACTCAACAATTGTTTCCCATTCATTAATGGCTGTATCAATCACTACCGACACATCAGGCGCAAGCTGTTTGACTTGTTCCGGTTTAACTGGCCCGGGCTTAACTGGCTTGGGTTTGACCGGCTGAGGCTTAAATTGTTCTACTTTAATGGGTTGCGGGTGTGTAGTAAGTTGCACTGCTGTGTCTGCGTCAGGTACAGGGCTAGACTTAGCCGGGCTTGTCGGACTTACGTGAGCTACTGACTTTTTTTTTGAGGCAGTGGCCATTGCCATTGCATCTGCTGCTGATCTGGGCTGCGCTTGATCAAAAACAGGCGCTGGCTGTGGTGTCGATAAAACCTGTTGCGAGCTATCACTTTCTGCTGGTGTCGCGGTCACAACAGCAGCGCCACGCTCTGCTGGCTTAAAGGCCAACATACGTAACAAGGTCATTTCAAGACCACTACGTGTGTCGGGTACATAAGGCATATCGCGTCGCGCCATAATAGCGATTTGATAAAATAGTTGAACATCTTCAGCACCGATACGATCGGTAAATGCGCTCAGTTCTGTCCGTGTTGCTAAACGGTCATCGTTTAATTGTGGATGCGCTTGCAACATAGCAATTAAGTGCAGGCTGCTAACTAACTCAGCCAGCACGGCATTGGCATCAGCACCCTGCTCCATCAAGGTGCCGACAATTTCTAATAAACGTGCAGCATCGGCATTAGCCAAGGCTTCAAGCAGAGACACCACATAGTCATGGCTAATTGAGCCCAACATACTGCGCACATCATCGGCGAGTATTTTGCCATTAGAAAACGCAATAGCCTGATCAAGCAAACTCAAACTATCACGCACACTGCCTTCGGCCGCAGCAGCAATTTGCGTTAAAGCGGCTGTTTCAAATTCAATGCCTTCACTTTTGAGTATCTTTTCTAAGTGGCCACTAATCGCCTCTAAGGGCAAGCGTTTGAGATTAAACTGCAAACAGCGTGATAATACGGTGACCGGCAATTTTTGTGGGTCAGTCGTCGCCAGCAAAAATTTCACATGCGGTGGCGGTTCTTCCAGTGTTTTCAATAATGCATTAAAACTGTGTTTAGAGAGCATGTGCACCTCATCAATGAGGTACACCTTGTAGCGCCCACGTGATGGCGCATAGGGCACGTTATCAAGCAACTCACGGGTGTCATCGACCTTGGTACGTGATGCCGCATCCACTTCAATCAAATCGATAAAACGACCTTCATCAATTTCAGTGCAGGCACTGCACTGACCACAAGGCTCAGCCGTAACACCTGTCTCACAATTGAGCGCCTTGGCGAAAACGCGGGCGATAGTGGTTTTACCGACACCACGGGTGCCGCTAAATAAAAAAGCGTGATGAACCCGCTTTTGTTTAAGGGCATTGGTAAGCGGCGTCACCACATGCGTTTGACCGACGAGTTCGGTAAACGACCGTGGCCGCCATTTGCGTGCCAGAACCTGATAACTCATTGCGCTATATTAACGGTCTCGGTAGTAGCTGCAACGCTACTGAAATAAGGGAAATAAGGTAAGAGGCAACTCGCGCCCGCCTGACCCCAACACACGTGTCCACTGCTGCCGCTGCTCCCTTCCAGGCCTGACGGGGTTCACAATATAACGTTGCGAGAAGACAAGCGCGAGCCGCCAAACCCAAACCAGGCATTATACGCGATCAACCTCTTCTCTGTGATTGCTTTAATTGGCACTCAGCTACAATCTATTGATTATTATAAAGTAACATCATAAAAGACCGCATAAAAACCCAATTAGATGTGTACAGCACTGCGGTGACTTCCCTAGCCTTTTAACCATCCTAGACTTCCCAGCGTTTACTAGACACTGATTGATTGCAAAAACATGCTTCTTTCAAATTTAGCTGGTGATACACCGCCTAATATGTGAATGACACCTTATTAGTGTGTATTCCGAGGCAGGCTGCACGCTAAAACACCTTAATAAAATTAACTATCTCAGTTTTAGCCTCTTTTAGTTTTAACCAGTAATAGTCCATTTGCCATGGTAATAGTTTTTTTCTATCATAACAATAGGAACTATTAACTTTATTAATTTAATAGATTTTATTAATATTGCCCCGTAGACAAATTTTTTAGTTTTTTTAAATTTTAAACTCTCTTAAGGAAATCGACACATGGCGTTAATTAATACACAAATCAAACCATTCCAGGCCAGCGCTTTCAAGCAAGGTGAATTCTTCGATATATCTGACAAAGACGTTCAAGGCAAATGGGCTATATTCTTTTTCTACCCTGCCGACTTCACCTTTGTTTGTCCGACTGAACTTGGTGATATGGCCGATCATTACAAAGAGTTCCAAAAACGTGGCGTAGAAATCTTTTCAGTCTCTACCGACACTCACTTTACCCACAAAGCCTGGCACGATGCATCTGACACCATTGGCAAAATCCAGTACACCATGATTGGTGATCCAACTGGCTTAATTACGCGCAACTTTGAAGTCATGCGTGAAGAGCAAGGTCTGGCAGATCGCGGTACGTTTTTGATCGACCCAGACGGCGTTATTCAAACCATGGAAGTCACTGCTGAAGGTATTGGTCGTGATGCAGAACAATTGCTAAACAAAGTCAAAGCAGCACAATACGTAGCAGCAAACCCAGGTGAAGTTTGCCCAGCTAAATGGAAAGAGGGTGAAGCAACCTTGGCTCCATCACTGGATCTGGTTGGTAAAATCTAAGTTCACTTAAGGTAAAGCACAAGCCAGCCATAGCAGTAACGTGACTGGCTTGTGTTTCTCTATGACTCAGTGCATACACAGTTTTATAAGGAGACGAATATGTTAGATGCAACAATTAAAACGCAACTGGACACCTATTTAAAAAACCTCGTCAATCCGATTGAGATTACTGTGTCCGTTAATGACAGCACCAAAGCGCAAGAATTACTTAGCCTGGCAACTGAAATTGCCCAGCTATCAGAAAAAATTACACTAAGCAAAAGCACCGACTCTGAAGGCCGCGCACCCTTAATGGCCATTGGCCCAAAAGGCGAAGCTGCACGCGTAGAGTTTGCTGGCATTCCTATGGGGCATGAATTTACCTCATTAATATTGGCACTACTGCAAAGCGGTGGTCACCCATCTAAAGTCGAACAAGCCATACAAGATCAAATTAAAGGTCTAGATGCAGAGTTAAGCTTTGAAACCTATATTTCTCTGTCATGCCAAAACTGCCCCGAGGTTGTTCAGGCATTAAACCTAATGGCTGTACTCAACCCAAAGATTAAACACACCATGATCGACGGTGCGTTATTTCAAAACGAAGTTGAATCACGCAACATCATGGCCGTACCCGCCATCTACCTCAATGGTGAACCCTTTAGCCAAGGCCGTATGGCGATTGAAGATATTCTCAATAAAGTTGATAGCGGCGCAGCCAAAAAGCAAGCGGCAGCACTCTCAGATAAAGCCCCCTACGATGTGCTCATTGTCGGTGGTGGTCCAGCCGGCGCATCAGCAGCCATTTACGCCGCACGTAAAGGCATTCGTACTGGCATCGTCGCCGATCGTTTTGGTGGCCAGGTAATGGACACCATGAGCATCGAAAACTTCATTTCTGTTAAAGCAACTGAAGGCCCGAAACTGGTAGCCAACCTTGAACAACACGTACTCGACTATGACGTCGATCTCGTTAAAGGCCAAAAAGCCAGCAAACTTACCGATAAAATAAAAAACTCTGGATACCTTGAAGTGACACTCGATAGTGGTGCCGTACTAAAGAGCCGTTCCGTGATTTTGGCCACTGGCGCACGTTGGCGTGAAATGAACGTGCCTGGTGAGCAAAAATATCGTGGCAAAGGCGTTGCCTATTGTCCACATTGTGATGGGCCGTTGTTTAAAGGCAAACGTGTTGCTGTTATTGGTGGTGGTAATTCCGGTATCGAAGCTGCTATCGACCTCGCTGGCATTGTCGAGCATGTCACCGTATTAGAATTTGCCGACAAACTGTTAGCAGACGAAGTGCTGCAACGTAAAGCACGTTCTTTGAAGAACATCGACATCATCATGAATGCTCAAACCACTGAGGTGCTTGGTGATGACGAGCGAGTCAATGGTCTTAATTATACCGATCGCACAACAAATGAATCACATAAAGTTGAGCTAGCAGGTATTTTTGTACAAATCGGTTTGCTTCCTAATACCGAATTTCTCGAAGGTGATATTGAGCTGAGTAAACGCGGAGAAATCATTATCGACGATCGTGGCCAAACCTCCATACCCGGCGTTATGGCCGCAGGTGATGTCACCACTGTCCCTTATAAACAAATCATTATCGCTATGGGCGCTGGCTCTACTGCCGCACTGAGCGCATTCGACCACTTGATTCGCACCTCAGCACCTGAAGAGACAGTGGAAGATAAAGCCGCCTAGAAGACTGATAAGCATGAAAAAACCGTTATGGTGAAAGCCATAGCGGATTTTTCATACAAACATCACCTGTCTTTTCTATATAAACTCACTTCCGTTCTTCAAAACGATTGTGTCGCTTTCTTGCTCTTTTTTGAGATATCAAACAAAATCCTGAACTTTATCAAAGAGTGCTAAGACCGCATTATGCGACGTTTCTTTTGAGCAAAGCCACAGAACACGCGTGCCACCAAAAAATGCAACAACCAGCCCTAAACCTTACCCGATCATTGGAACAAATGCAGCTCTAAAAAATAGCGCTGTAAAGACGCTAACCAATACTATAGTGATCAAATATTTTTGTACTAACTCACAAGAAACTGCTCTCTTTTTGAATCCGAGATCACCGATTCCAGCGTTCATTTCATTCCCATCGCAGATGTTAACTGTCGCGATCAAGTCGGTCATAAATCTTGAACAAGCAACTTAGCACCGGGAGTTCCAAACAGCTCATTAAACACCGGGTTTGTCTTCTGGGACAACACCTTGAATCCGTTGCGTTCAAATGCTTGTTGGCCCCGCTCATTACCAATCAGGCACAAAGTTTGCACCCGTTTAAAACCTTTTTTCCGCCCCTCTTCAAGAACGTGCATGAACAGGCGATCAAGTATCCCTTTGCCACGAAATTTCGGCAGAACGGCAACATTTTCGATCCCCCAAATATCGGGCAGATCCTCGGGAAATCCTAACGTCGCAACCGTGAGGCGATCGAGGACTCCGGCCAAACGTTCTGCGGAATAGTTGAATTCTTGTTTCGCAACGCCAAGCTCTAATTCGGCCAAAATAGGAGAACCCTCAACCACGGGTACAAACCCACACATGGCAGCAACGGGCGCCCCGCCCACCTCAGCAATCCGAAATCTCGAAACGTGGGACCAAGGCAGAGCTGGAATTTGAGACATACGCTCCAACAATATTCGGGTTCGCGCTTCGGGTTCATGAAAAATCACACCCCAAGGCGACTCGGCGAGGTGAGAACGCGCAGCCGTAAACATTACCCAACCAAGGAAAGGGATGTCTTTGTTCTGCGCAGGCCGAATCTTCACTTGCACCATACTTTCCTCTTAAAAACACATTGCCTGGCTTTACACACAAGCACAAATAAAAACACTAAACCAAAGAAACTACTTCACAACTGACGAGCTAGGTAAGAATAATTTTATAGCCGCATAACGTTTGAAATAACCGGCGTGTTTTTTACGTCCGGTTTATTGACTTGTTATGTGCTCTTTTTGGCGTGAATTTAATTTCAACGTCATAACCTACTGCATCAGCGTATTGCTCAATCGTTGATAATTTTGGAGAATTAACTGAGTTTGCATTCTCTAGCCTAGAAATATTGCTTTTCTGTGTATGCAGTACATCAGCAACCTGCTCCTGGGTTAACCCCGCTTTTTGGCGAAGTGCGATGAGCTTTTTACGTAATGCATAGGCTGGGGCTAGAGATTGATACTCTTTATTAACAGCAGCTTTAGAAAGTGCTTTATTTTTAAAATCTGTTAGTGTTGATCTGCTCATTTTGAAACCTCTTTCATTCGCTTTTTTGCTAAGTCCAAATCCTTT
>JAESQP010000029.1 GCA_016765075.1 Gammaproteobacteria bacterium | reverse complement strand
CCATCGGGGTTTTGAATGAAAAAATTAACGCTGCCGGTAAACAGGTTGCCAATAGCTGCGGACATGAAAAACAGCGCCATAACCAATGACTTCATGTTGCGTGGTGCCTGGGTATACGAAAATTCAAGGCAAGTGATGGAGACCATCACTTCACCTGCGGTAATAATAATATAGGCGAGTAGCTGCCAACTAATATGGGGTGTGTGGCCGTTATCGATTTGGTTTTGTAGCCAGGTGATAATCATGAATGAAATGGCGGTTAATAATAAACCGAGGCCAATTTTTCGCATGGCGTTAAGTGGTAAAATTTTCTCAATCGCTGGGTAGATAAAGAAGGCGAAGAGAGGAATTAAAATCATGATTAATAAAGGATTGGCGGCCTGTATTTGTGAGGGTAATAGTTCGTAGCCAAAGACGAAGCGATCCATTTGTTGTGCTTGCAGTACCCATGAGGAACCAGTTTGATCAAACAATGCCCAGAACACAGCAACAAAGGCATAGACCACGGCCAATTTAGCAAGAGTAGTTAGCCCCGTTTTACTAAAGATATCTTTAATAAAGCCCATGCCTTGGGGTGGAATATGCGCAAATTGATGTCGGCCTGCCCAAAAAACCAGCGTGGCGATTAACATCAAGACGCCAGGCACGGCAAAGGCAACACTTGCGCCATAATGTTTTAGCAGCCAGGGTGTGAATAGAAACGAGATAAAGGCGCCGAGGTTGATGGCAAAATAGAACCAGCTATAGGTGGTGCTGAGTAGGTGTTGATTGCTTTGACCGAATTGATCACCGACGTGAGAAGTGACACAGGGTTTAATGCCGCCAGCACCGATGGCGATTAAGCCAAGTCCAATGGCTGGTGCAGTGTCTCATACTAAACACAGATATAGACACAATGAGAAAGGACAGATGCAAGGCGCGTTTTCGCCGGGATAGTGGTGCTATCTCAAGAGAACGCAACGCCGCCAGATGCCTTTCTCATTGAGCCCGAAGGGAAGTCAGTAAACAGACAATTACAGTGTTTCAGCTCTTGCAAAGGGAGCCACCCTTCGCGGCAAGCTGCGCCTAGTACTTGTCTGTTTACTAGCTTTCTATCTCTGTGTTTAATATGAAACACTGCACTTACCCCAGCGCGTTTCATCTAAGGCTAAAACGAAATTCCCAATAACATAAATAATCGATAGCAGGATGATGGTGCGAAATTTGCCTAAGACGCCATCGGCGAGCAGGGCGCCGAGTATCGGTGTGAAATAAACGGCAGATAAAAAATAGTGTACCAGCCTTTGGCGTCATCTTCGCTCATAACAGTGAGATGACCATTGTCATCAAGCAGGTGCTGCGTCATAAAGATAACTAAGATGGCGCGCATACCATAAAAGCTGAAACGCTCGGCAGCTTCGTTACCAATAATATAAGAGATGCCGCTGGGGAAGGTGTTGCTGGCTAGTGGTGCTTGACGATACGTGGACATTATATGTTGCCGTGGTTAGATAATTAACCTGAGCAGTATATAAGATTGAGCGCGGCAGAATGATACGACTGCGCTGTCAGCGCACACTGGTGTGTGCTGGTTTTGCATTGCTAATGCTTTGGCTCTATTAGAGTGCGCCGGAGCCTACCGAAAACACCAACAACAAAATAGTAATGGCTAATAAAAGGGCGACAGCAAGTTTATAGTTGTTGTAGGTGTACCAGTCGTGAAGTTCTCTGGCTGATGGCATGTGCTGTCCCCTTTATTTAGGAGCCTCTAATCTATTCGTGAACTCGACTCTTGTTCCTGAAATACCCAGCTTCTGCGTTGCGAATCTTCGCAATAGCTGGCTATTACGTGCGATTCGCGCCTTGAATCTGAATATTTCAGGCACAATCTATTTCGTCCAGAATAAATCAGAGGCTCCTTTATTTTTAGCTTAATTTAGTGTCATCTCAACTGGCAGGTTTGCCGCCATCAAGTTGGTCTTTGAATTGGTCTAATGCGTCCCAATTGCCCTCGGCAGCGAGGCTAGCTTGTTGTGGCCAAGTGTCGGGGGTGAGCAGGCGAAAACGAGGGCCAGCATCGTCGAGAATATGTTGTAGCGTACCAACATTTGCATGTGCCAAGTCATCGTAGGAGTTGATTCCTCCGTCATGTAATAGGTTGTTGGCTTTTGGCCCAATGCCTTCAATGATGGTGAGGTCATCCGCTTTAACGTGGCTGATAATTCCGTTACCACTGAGCGACGAGGTGGCCGCGTTTGAGCTTGTGTTGGCGCTGATAGTTTGAGAGCGAGCTAAAAGTGTGAGTTCATCAATGCGTTGTTCGTAGTCCGCCTTTAATGCGATTACTTCATTATGGTGCTGGGCGTTATTTTGCTCGAGTGCATAATCGAAATCACGTTTTAGCCGTGTGTCGTGTTCGCCGATTTGTTGTTGTGTGGAGCTGACGCTGTTTTGCTCGACTTGAGAAAGCTGATCCTCGTATTCTGAGCGGATACGAATTTCTAAATTACTTGATTCTTCGCTGTGAGTACCACGTAGGGCCATGAGCTGTTGCTCATGTTCAAGTTTGAGCTGGGAGACTTCTTCACTATAGCCTTGTTCTAGTACATTCTTCGCTTCGGCATAGGACGTATCGCGAGAGCTAAGCTCATTTTGCAAGCGTGTTTGATTGGCCTCTAATTCTTGTCGATGTGCGGCGGTATGCTCACTGATTCGAGTGTTATATTCGACTTCGGCAATGTTTAGCTCGGTGCGTTGCCTTTCTCGGAGTTCGTTTAAGCGCTCTTCGTGCGTGAGGCGACCTTCTTCCATTGCAGCCTCGTAACGGTTAGTGACATCCATGATTGCCTGGCTATGTTCATTTTGCAGGCGTTCGACCATTCGGTTATAACGGTATGTGTCGATGATCCATTCTATAATCCAACCTAGTAATATGCCGGTGACTAACATTACCCATATCATGCTACGCCCTCCCGTTGTCGTGCTAGAGAGCCTGTCGGACTTAGGATGAATCTACTGCGGAAAATCCATTTTGGCCAGATTTTACGATTGATTTCGTCGCCTAAGAGCGCCTACTGTTGGTAAATAGACTCACTATTTGCCCAACGGAAATGCCCTTGGGGTACGCCTCAATCAATCGAAAAATCTGACTCAAAATGGCTTTCCCTCGCTACGATCACCTAAGTACGGCAGGCTCCAAGGCGCCTATTGTGCTCCTAACTGTGGTTGTGGCAAAAGAGTTATTGTTAATATGAATAGTAAATATTCTACCTATAGTTATGGCTAATGGGGTAGTGCATGAGTTTTTCGCAGGATAAAAAGTTATAACTAATTGTTTGTAATATGAAAATATGAATTATTTGAGGTAATTTACAGTGTCATTAAATCCCTGGGTGGTCATTAAGACCGAGTTTTTGGCTATTGAACGTGACGCCACACAGCAGCGTGAATCGGCTAAAAGTGCTGATTGGCGGCCACTTATTGCTTTATTGGTGACAGCATTGGTGTTGTTGGCCATTCACTACCTCAAATTCGCTACGGTTTTTGAGGCGTCTATGCAGGCCTTGTTAGGTAATGAGGGCTATTTTCAGCTGCGCCAACATACGTATTTCAACTTGTTGGGCGAACTATGGTGGGGGGCTTGCCATTTATTGGGCTATGTCATTGTACCCATCCTGGTGATTAAATTTGTCTTTAAAGAACGTCTCCGTGATTATGGTCTAGGCTGGAACCAAACGAGTCGTTATTTGCCCTGGTGTATTTTTATTATGCTACTAGTCATCAGCTTTGCTTATTTTGCCAGCTACCGCAGTGATTTTCTTAGCCACTACCCTTTTTATCGTTTGGCGCAACGGAGCATTTTAGATTTACTGCTCTGGCAGTGCATTTACCTTACGCAGTTTATATTTCTCGAGTTCTTTTTTCGTGGTTTTTTATTGCATGCTTGCCATCGTCGTTTTGGTGCCACTGCATTGTTTGTCATGATTGTGCCTTATGTCATGATTCATTTGAGTAAACCTTGGCTTGAAGCTAGCGGTGCATTAGTGTTCGGTTTGGTGTTAGGGATTATTGCACTACGTTCGCGTTCGATATGGGGTGGTGTTTTAGTGCATACCAGCGTTGCTTTATCGATGGACATTATGGCCTTGGCTCAAACTGGGCGACTGCCAGTGAATTGGCAACCATGACATACACCATCAGAGTAGCTTCGGGTTTATGGGTTATCACTGCCTTAGTAGGGTTTTTGCTGTCATTAATTATCGCCTGGCACGTGCTCTCGCCACTTAATTTCTTTTATTCACAGTGGTATAGCGTGATCGGCATTGATGAAAACATTGCCGAATACGGTCCGCTAAACCGTAACCGTAAAGACTTTGCAACGACGGGTCGCGTGGAGCATGAACGGTTGATGGCAGAGCTGGTTGCTGCCATCAATAATGGTGGTAAAGGCCTAACTACAATTGAGTATAAAGATAATAAAGGTAGCGCCATCGACACGCTGCTGACCGATGCTGAAATCACCCATATGCGTGATGTCGCACAGCTGATTCATTGGATGAATATTTGCGGCGCTGCGTTGGCAATAATATTGCTTGTACTGTTGGTTTGGATGCGCAGGGCAGCAATTAAAATGTCTGGTTTGTCGGGTCTATTTATAAAGATGGCAGTACTGCTTGTTGTGTTAGCAGTGCTGGTGTTGATTATTGGGCCAGTTAAACTGTTCTATCAGCTACATGTCTGGTTGTTTCCGGACAAGCATCAGTGGTTTTTCTATTACGAAGATTCGTTGATGACAACGATGTTAAAGGCGCCAGTCATATTTGGCCCAATTGCTATCGCTTGGCTGTTGATTGCCTTGCTCATATGGTGGCTGATATTCTCTGTGGTACTGCGGTTTATGCGCCCAATGAGCGATGATCAACGAGGTTATCGCTAATATTAGGCATTTTATGGAAGATACATGCGTTAAAACCTGCTTGGCTTGAGCACTATCACTGATTCTGCTATCGTACATAGTATAAGTTTACGTATAAGTAGCTCACTATGTGGAGATAAGCATGGCATCACGTGATGATTTAATAGTAATTATTTTCTTGGCTGTAGTAATTACAGGTTTGTATTTTCTTGCTGTCAACCTCAGTTAAGCGTTTGGCTTAAGCCGAAAACCAGATTACGACTGGGCACAGCAAACGTGTTTAGTCGCAAGACAAAAAAGCCAGATACGACCAGATACGGTCGCTATCTGGTTTTTTTTGCCTTGTAATATTGAACTCATCATAATTAGATAAGGCGTTTTAGTCAGCGTAATTTGTCCGGCGAGAGCGATTATGACTCAGCTAATAAGTACGTACACAGTTCGACAGCAGTTGATTCAACATTTGTCTAAGGGGCAGTTCTGCTCTGGCGAGCAACTCGCTGCTGAATTGGGTCTCAGCCGCACGGCGGTGTGGAAGCATATTACATCCTTGCGCAAAGCCGGGCTTGCTATCGATGCAGTACGTGGTAAAGGATACCGTCTAACAGCGGATATTGAATTACTTGATCGCGAACGCATCAGCGCCGCCATTGACGTCAAAAGTCGCGCCTTGCTAGGCGATGTGTTGTTATTTCCCGCGCTCGATTCAACCAACAATTATTTATTGCAACATGCTGAGTTGTCTGTGCGCCAAGTGGTGATTGCAGAGCAGCAAACTGCTGGTCGTGGTCGGCAGGGACGACCATGGCTGGCTCCGCTTGGTAATATTACACTGTCGCTAAGTTGGCGTTTTCAACGTTCGGCGGCGGCAATGTCGGGTTTAACGTTGGCGTTGGCGGTCGCGGTTATTCAGGCGATTGAATCTGGGCGCGAGCCAAACCTTGGGGCGCAGCCTACTCTTGGAGTAAAATGGCCTAACGATATCGTTGTTGGAGAAAAGAAGCTGGCAGGTATTTTGGTTGAAATGCGTGGCGAGAGCTATGGCCCTGTTGATATTGTGATGGGGGTCGGTGTCAATCTCGATTTGCCTGTGGCTTGGCATGAGCAGATTGACCAGCCAGCAACTGATGTAAACACTGCGTATGGGAAACCACGGTAGATCGGAAACCTGACATCGGTCACGTAGCGCCGGCCCTCGCCTACCGGCGCACATCGCTTCGACTTTACTGCTGCCACGACACGAAAACGGATAGCGTGAGATCGTCCAATCAACGATGCGCTAAT
>JAESQP010000028.1 GCA_016765075.1 Gammaproteobacteria bacterium | reverse complement strand
TTAGATGACTTCGATAGCAACTCGTAAAGCTCTTCGCTATTGGCTGCCAATTTTAGTTTTTCACGCATCACCGGGTTACTAAACAATTTTGCTAGCTGCGCCAAAAGATGGAGATGCTCGTCATTAGAATCTTTAGGCACGAGCAAGGCAAACATATAGGCAACTGGCTCGTTATCAATCGCATCAAAATCAACACCCTCTTCAAAACGCATGAAGGCAGACACGGCATGATCGAGCCCGCCTAAACGGCCATGGGGTATTGCCACACCATGGCCTATACCTGTACTACCAAGTCGCTCGCGTGCAACAAGGCTATCGAACACCTCTGTCGCAAGCAGTGCTGCTTCGTCATTAGCAATAAGACTGCTGAGATGCTCAAGTGCACACTTTTTACTTGTCGCGCGCGCATTCGACACAACGCGTTGCAGTGAAAGGGTATCAGCAATATGAATCACTGTTTGGGCTCCAAACTAAGGCCTGTTAACACACTATCTAATGTGGATGATGGTTGGACTGCTTTTCTTTAAACTTTATCACCTGACGATCTAGTTTATCGATCAAGCCATCAATTGCAGCATACATATCATTCTCAACGGAATCAGCGTGTAAATTACCACCGCTAACATGCACTGTCGCCTCTGCCTTTTGCCCCGGCTTCTCAACCGTCAGGGTAACGTTGACATTGACCACCTGATCAAAGTGTCTCTCAATACGTTCAAACTTGGTGTTAACGTAATCTTTCAATGCCTGTGTAATATCAACATGATGACCGCTTAGGGTAAGTTGCATAAGATCTCCTTCACTGACTGTTAGTGGCCTCTAATTGAGGCTCTCTAGGTTTTATACCCACCCTAGGCTAAGCGCTTACGCTCGTTCGAGGGTGGAATCATCATTGCCTCACGGTACTTGGCAATTGTTCGACGTGCCACGTTAATACCTTGATCTTCCAATAATTTGGCAATCTTGCTATCGCTCAACGGTTTGGTTACGTTTTCAGCGGCAACAAGTTTTTTGATCAAGGCGCGTATCGCCGTGGCAGAACATTCACCACCGCTAGCAGTACTAACATGACTAGAAAAGAAATATTTGAGCTCAAACACACCACGTGGCGTACGCATGTATTTTCGTGTTGTAACGCGAGAAATCGTCGATTCATGCATCTCTACTACTTCAGCAATATCATGCAGCACCAACGGCTTCATGGCCTCTTCACCGTATTCAAGAAAACCACGCTGATGCTCAACAATACAACTGGCAACCTTTAATAGCGTTTCATGACGACTTTGCAGGCTTTTAATAAACCAGCGCGCTTCTTTCATTTGGTTTTTAAGGTAGGTTGTATCATCATTACGGCCGCCATTTTTCGCCATGCGCGCATAATGCTGATTAATAGAAACCTTAGGCAAAGAATCGGTATTTAACTCAACCTTCCATTTGCCTTTATCTTTTTTGACCATGACATCAGGCACAATATATTCGGGTTGAATATTACTAATTATCGCACCAGGGCGTGGGTTTAATTGCTGAATAAAGACGACCACATTTTGCAGGTCTTCACGCGATAATTTCATGCGTCGCGTCAGCTGTGAAAAATCACGGCTGCCAAGCAATTGGATATGCTCTGTTAATAGCAACTTGGCTTCAGCGTACCACTTAATGGTCTTGTCGTATTGATTCAGCTGTACTAATAATGTCTCGCGCAAGTCCCGGCCCGCTACCCCTAATGGGTCAAAATGCTGCACGCGATGCAACACGGCCTCGATTTCATCAAGTTCAATTTCTTCAAACTCGTCAATGACACTTTTTTGCAGGTCTTCTAAGGATGTCTGTAAATAACCATCCTCGCCCAAACTATCAATGATCGCCTCAGCAATGGCTGCATCCGCAGCACTGAACGGCGTTAACATCATCTGCCATTTAAGATGTTCTTGTAATGATGGCGACACACTATCAGGCCGTTCAAATTCGCGTTCGGGTGCAGCCGGAGTTGCCATAGCCGTAGGCGTGTAGTCATAAACATCATCCCAAGCGCTATCGACTGGCAGGTCTTCGGGGATAGTTTGATTGTCCTCTAAATTAATAGCGCTATCGGGCGAATCTTTAACTGCGCTATCGCCAGCCCTATCCTCAGCGCCCTCAACACGACTATCACTATCGGCCTGCTCATTTTGGGCAGCCTCTTCGGCCATTTCTAACAAGGGGTTCGTTTCAAGCGCTTCTTGAACTTCTGCCTGTAATTCAAGCGCTGACAGTTGCAGCAAACGTATCGCCTGTTGCAACTGCGGCGTCATCGTAAGATGCTGCCCTAAACGGAGTTGAAGACTCTGTTTCATGGACGAATACTACGCATTTTGCTCACTGCTCATTTCGATTCTATTTTAGCGCAAATACGGCGGAGCCGTTAACAATCATTTTAACCGTCCTGCTGGCGCTTGTTTTCATAATTTAAATTCTTCGCCTAAATAAACCTTTCTAACTTGCTCATTAGCCAGCACGTACTCTGGCTCTCCTTCAGCAATAACTGAGCCATTATTAACAATGTAGGCACGCTGGCAAATCGACAAGGTCTCCCTGACATTATGATCGGTAATCAATATGCCAATATTGCGCTCACTTAACTGCTTAATGATTCTTTGTATATCGACCACAGAAATTGGATCAACACCCGCAAACGGCTCATCAAGCAAAATAAAACTGGGATCGCTGGCCAAGGCTCGCGCTATTTCCAAACGGCGCCGTTCACCGCCAGAAAGAGACATACCCAGTGATTGTGCTAAATGCGCAAGACTGAACTCGTCCAATAATTGCTGTAAACGCAGTTCGCGTTCTTGACGAGAAAGTTTATCTTGTGTTTCAAGCACCGCCTTAATATTGTCGGCAACACTGAGCTTACGGAACACCGATGCTTCTTGCGCCAAATAACCCAAGCCAAGTCGTGCGCGCGCATGCATGGGCAGTCGAGTGAGGTCAGTATCATCGATAAGAACCCTGCCTGCATCGGCGGCAACCAAGCCAACTATCATATAAAAGCAGGTGGTCTTGCCGGCACCATTAGGGCCGAGCAGACCCACCACCTCGCCACGACTGAGCTCAAGTGACACATCGTTAACCACCTTGCGCGAGCGATAGCGTTTGGCAAGGCCAAGGGCGCGTAGCTTACTCATAGTAATGGCTGCTGATTACCCCGGTGATTATCATAAGGGCAACTTACTGAGCCTCGGCGTTATTCAAGGGAGCCTCTGAATTAATTCTGGGACAGCGAGATTGTATCTGAAATTTTTCAGATCGAGACGCGAATCGCAGTCAATAGTGGGGCTATTTGCAAGATTAGCAACGAAGAGCTGGAAGATTTTAGGGACAAGATCGTGTTCCATGAATTATTCAGAGGCTCCCAAGGTCTCGGGCTGGATAATAATCTTGATACGTTCACTACCATCTTCTGCGCGCTTGGCTTTGACCGTCTCATTAACGGTGTCGTAACGTAGATAGTTACCACTAAACATATCGCCATCACGCGTTAATTTTGCCTTTTTACGCATGGTTAATATGCCATCGACAATACTGTAATGAATAGTTTTGGCCTCACCAAACACTGGGCTCTGATTTAACTCAAGCTGCTGCTGAAACTTAGCAGGTTTACCCACCGAAGTGAGCGAATTAAATTTGCGATTCTTGGTCTTAATGGTGACTTCATCACCACGGATTTCCATCGTGCCCTGCTTAATTAACACATCACCACGATAGATACCGATTCCTTTGGCCTCATCAAGGTCTGCCGTATCCGCTTCGACATACACCTCTTGCTCACTATCACTCTGCAATGCATAAACCGGCGCAACCAATACCAACACTGCCAACAAAACAACAATACTATGAGCCAGGTACCGCATAGCGTCCTCTCACACGATCTTGCAAAAAGAAACGGTTTTCAGCAAAATGAGCACGCATACCAACGGACTCTGTTACACCACTGTCAGCAACAATGAGTACCTCGGCATCTGTCACCGCAACATCGTTAAGCAAATCAACATCGACATCACGGGTATCAATTTTAATACCTTCATTCACAGCATCACGCTCACGCAATGCAACCACTTCACCTGTTAAACGCAGAGTATTGCCATCGGCCGATAACCAACCACGCGCTGCGTCAATAGTCCAGGGTGGCGTCTTGGCATTATAGATAATCACATGGGGCTGATCGACTGTCGCAGTTTGATCATCAGCGTAGTGCAATAATTGTACTGCAAGCATGCGTTGGCGTGGAACGCCATTAGCATCCATGGCAACTGCTGTAAAATTTTCAATAGTAAAATCAGCAATATGAGGCACAGTAACGGCCTCAACTGCGTCAGGTGCGGGGGCTCGAATTTGGCCTCGCAACCAAAGGCTAATCAGCGTGAGCAACAACACCGCAATAAAAATTAAACTATTACTGCGATTAATTAATTGGCTCATGACGGG